>JAZSOJ010000175.1:0-2846 GCA_045536855.1 Clostridia bacterium
CCATCATAGTTACACAACATATCATTGTTCTTTTCTCCCATTTTACACCAAAACAATAACAGATGCAACCACTGCAGCTTCTTTTATGAGAGGCCACAACTATTGGAATACTTTCGGAATTGATTTTCTCATAAAATGCAATTTTGCATAATCTGACCCAAAAAAGCTCACCGTATCTCTTAAAGCGAGTGATTTTCACTGTTTTTTGAACAGAATTTTCTCAAAAACTTCGATTTTGAGCGTTTGTACCCAAGAAAACAGAAAAATACTTCTCAAAAATAGGATTTCAGCATGTTTTGAGAAAAATGCTTCAAAAAGAAAAAGTTTGGGTCAAAATCAAGAAAAAAGCATGATATGACCCAAACAATGACTCATAAACGAAACTCTCATAAACGGATACGACAGACTACCCGCCGCTTGAGAAACTTTCTTTTTCTGTGTTTCAGGTCTGCCACCAAGAACCATCCGTCTGCGGAAGTTTTTTCGAACCTTGCGTAGGATAATAGACTTTCTTATTACTCCACTATTATCCTAGCAACATTCTGACAGGAAGTCAGAATGAGGTGACATGCGCCAAGGAGGGCGCATTGGAACCGTTTGCGGCACTTCCAAAAAATCGTCACGGAGTAATTATAGAAAGTCTTATATCCGAAGCTCGAGAGAAAGAATCTTCAGCAGACGGAGGTTCCTTACCAGACCAAAACACAGAAAAAGAAAGGCTACCCACAACACGGCGGGTAGCCCAACAATTATCTCTGTACTCTGCCGCTTCCGTCGCCGCCGACCAAATTGTCAACGTCTGCTCTGGAAACTAAGTTGAAGTCGCCCGGAATGGTGTGCTTCAATGCGGAAGCTGCTACACCGAATTCCAATGCGTCCTTGAAATTCTTTCCGTCAAGGAAACCGCAGATGGTGCCGCCTGCGAAGGAATCGCCGCCGCCCACACGGTCTACAATCGGGGAAATTCTGTATTCTCTGGAGTGATAGAACTCCTTGGTGTCTCTGGAGTAAATACAAGCGGACCAGCCGTTGTCGGATGCGGAATGGCTGACACGCAGAGAGCTGATTACGTACTCAAAATTGTACTTTGCCACCATCTGCTCAAAAATGTCCTTGTAGCCCGCAAGCTCTAACTCGCCGCTGGTAACGTCGGTGTTGCCTGGCTTAAAGCCAAGAACCTTCTCGGCATCCTCTTCATTACCGATGCATACATCTACATACTGCATGAGGTTGCTCATTACCTTCTGTGCCTTCTCGGAGGTCCAAAGCTTCTTACGGAAGTTAAGGTCTACGGAAACCTTTACGCCGGCCTTCTTTGCAGCCTTAAGTGCTTCCTCGGTAAGCTCTGCGGCAGCATCGGAAACTGCCGGAGTAATACCGGTGAAGTGGAACCAGTCCACACCTTCAAAAATCTTATCAAAATCAAAATCAGCCGCAACTGCGGTGGAAATGGAAGAATGTGCTCTGTCATATACTACGTTGGAAGCACGCATTGCTGCGCCGGTCTCAAGGAAGTAAATGCCGAGACGTTCTCCGCCGTATGCAATATTTTCCGTACCTACATTCATCTTACGAAGAGCTGCAACCGCACACTCACCGATCGGATTCCTCGGAACCTTGGTTACAAAATGTGCATCGTGTCCGTAATTTGCTAAAGAAACAGCTACATTTGCCTCTCCTCCGCCGTAGCACACATCAAACTCGTCTGCCTGAATAAACTTTTCATTACCCGGAGTCGAAAGTCTTAACATAATTTCGCCCATTGTTACCACTTTTGCCATAGCTATAGTCTCCTTTTTTTCCATTGAAAGTTACGCTTATACTGTAAGCGTTTACATTTCGTATTCTACACGTTTTCCGCTCATCTGTCAATTGTTTTTCCGTATTTCCTTACATTTTTTATGAATTCTGAGAATTATTTTAATTTTATATAAAAATATGCTTGCGATACGCTTTTTTCTGTTGTATAATAAATTATTGTAAACATAAAACTTTTTGAACACAAATGTAAGGGCTTTCATTATGAACATTTACGATGTATCCAAAAAAGCGGGGGTATCCATTGCCACCGTATCCCGTGTATTAAACGGAAACCAGAATGTCAGCGACAAAACAAAAGAAAAGGTTCTCTCCGTCATGGAAGAACTGGGCTACACTCCGAATGTATTCGCAAGAGGTCTCGGACTGAATACCATGCACACCATCGGTATCCTCTGCTCCGACTCTTCCGATATGTTCCTTGCAAATGCGGTCTATTATATTGAACAGGCCCTTCGCAAAAACGGGTATGAGTCCTTTCTTTGTTGCACCGGCTATGAGTTGGAAAACAAAAAGAATTATCTGCGCCTGCTGCTCTCCAAGCGTGTAGATGCAGTAATTTTAGTAGGTTCCCAGTACTTAGAACCAAACAAAGCCGACAACGACTACATTATTGAGGCAGCAAATGAAGTTCCGGTTATGATGATTAACGGATATTTAAGTCATCCGAACATCTACTGCACGCTTTGCGATGACTACCAGGCCGTTTTTGATTCCGTTAGCCGTCTGGCGTCCCACGGAAAACAGAGATTCCTGTTTTTGTACCGTTCCGACAGCAGCAGTAGCCGGAATAAAATCAGAGGCTTCAAGGAGGGTGTGGAAGCAGCCGGACTTTCTCTTAATGAGGATTCCATTCTGCTTTGCGCTAATGACATTCTCCGCACCAAAGAGCTGCTTGCCTCTCTTTGGGAGGCCAGACACACCTACGATGCCATTCTTACCGCCGAGGACGGTCTGGCGGTTGCCGCCGTGAAATTCGCCGGTGCGGCAGGCATAAAAATTCCGGAGGATTTGGAAATCGTAGGCTA
>JAZSOJ010000118.1:0-9065 GCA_045536855.1 Clostridia bacterium
AAGTGCTTGGTCCGAAAGGCCTCATGCCGAGCCCGAAGGCTGGTACCGTTACGATGGATGTTGCAAAAGCAATCGCAGAAATCAAATCCGGTAAAGTTGAGTATCGTTTGGATAAAACCAACATTATTCACTGCCCAATTGGCAAAGTATCTTTTGGTGCAGAAAAGCTCGGCGATAACTTTAAGGCACTTTTGAGTGCAATCATTAAAGCGAAACCGTCCGCTGCAAAGGGCCAGTACATGAAGAGTTGTGTAGTTTCTTCTACCATGGGCCCCGGCATCAAAGTAAATCAGGCTAAGATTTCTGACTAATCAAAAGTTTTTAAAAGTTTTGGCTTGACTTTTATCAATTGTTGTGTTACAATAACCAACGGATTGAATTTTCCGCAGACAGTTGGTGCCGTAAGGCGTAAGTCCAACCGAGGAAGCTTTCATATAATAATATGATTATATTTAGGCTTTTCTCTGTGTGCGGAGGAAAGCCTTTATTATATTCTGGTGAGCGAGGTGAATGAAAGATGCCCAGTGCTAAAATTTTGGAACAGAAAAAGCAAATCGTAAGCGATTTAGCGGATAAAATGCAAAAAGCTGTTGCCGGCGTAATGGTTGACTATCGTGGTTTGACCGTTGAGGAAGACACCAAGCTGAGAAACGAACTGCGCAAAGCAGGCGTTGAATACTCCGTTGTTAAGAATACGCTGACTCGTTTTGCTAGTAATCAGATCGGCTACACCGAGTTTGACGAAGTATTAAACGGACCGACCGCTCTTGCAATGAGCTACACGGACGTTGTTGCTCCGGCGAAGGTATTAGTCGAATTTGCAAAGAAAAATGAGAATTTGGAAATTAAAGCAGGTTTCGTTGAAGGTAAAGCGGTTTCTTTAGATGAAATCAATACCTTGGCTGCAACCCCGAGCTTCGAGGTCCTGATTTCGAAGATGATGGGAAGCATGCAGTCCCCGATCAGCGGTCTTGCAAGACTTCTTTCTACTATCGTCGATGGTGGCGTAGAGCTGGCTGACTTAGCTGCAGGTAAAACTGCAGAGGAAGCTCCGGCGGAAGAAGCAGCTGCTCCGGCAGAAGTAGCAGCAGAAGAAGCTCCGGCGGAAGAGGCTGCACCGGCTGCAGAGGAAGCACCCGCTGCTGAATAAGCAGAACATTACATTAAAAATTAATTGAAAATTTACAATTTTAGGAGGAAAATAAAATGGCAGATTTGAATGCAATTCTTGATTCAATCAAGGAACTTAAATTGCTCGAAGTTGCAGAGCTTGTTAAAATGATGGAAGAAGAATTTGGCGTAAGCGCAGCTGCTCCGGTAGCTGTTATGGGAGCTGCTCCGGCGGCTGGCGCAGATGCAGCAGCTGAGAAAACTGATTTCGATGTTGAACTGACTGATGCAGGCGCAGAGAAAATCAAGGTTATCAAAGTTGTTCGTGAGCTCACCGGTTTAGGTCTTAAAGAAGCAAAAGACCTCGTTGAAGGCGCTCCGAAGGTACTCAAAGAAGGCGCAAGCAAAGACGATGCGGAAGCTATCAAAGCTAAGTTGGAAGAAGTTGGCGCTAAAGTTACCTTAAAATAATTTTTTCAGGTAAATAAAACCCGAAGCTTTTCAGCTTCGGGTTTTTATTTCTTTGTTAAAAGCTAAGCGAAAACGGAAAAACATATTGACAAGCCCGGGCAAAGGGCTTATAATGCACTTGAAATTGCAAAAAAATATCTTTTAGAGGTGTTGTGTGATGAAAGCAACCGATGAAAAACCTAAGCCTATTTTTTTCAAGAAAAAAGAAAAAAGTACAGTTCCGTTCTGGACAACCATTCTTGAATTTGCCAAAGGTGAACTCGGTTGGATTATGATAGCTGTGATTGCTTCGGTTTTAACGGGCGTGATGGTTGCCGTTCAGCCACTCGTCATCAAATACATCGTAGACAACGGCATCTCAAATACGGTGGCGCCACCAGAGGAACGTTTGAGTATTGCGGCGATTTTTTGTTTGATTTATGTCGTGGTTTCCATTTTGCGTGTTGCTTTTTGGGCAATCGGCTACCGTCAGGCACTAAAAGCGCTCGAGGGATTGGTATTTCGGATCCGTGCCAAATTTTTCTACCATGTGGAGCATCTTTGCATGAGTTTCCACGAAAAAAATTCAGCGGGGGAGCTATATAACCACCTGATGGGCTCGCCAATCACCAACATCCGAAACTACCTTTCGCAAATGATCCTCTTGGTTCCGTACCAGAGTGTTTCCTTTGTCATTTCGACGATTGCACTTTTATCGTACGATTGGCTTTTGGCATTGGTTCTTTTGTGCACCATTTTTATTATGGTCTTGTGTAACTTTTTGGCGCGGAAAAAAATGCGCAGAATCGCCTCGGAATATATCAAAAAAGAAACCGAAACCAGTCAGTATTTAACGGATGTTTTGCATGGCATGGATGCCATTAAAATTTACTCGATAGAAGAGAACGTGTTCAAAAATTTCAAAAATTACGCAAGAATGATTCGTGAAGAAGGCGTGCGCCTCAACTATTCGCAGTATCTGGCAAGCGTATTGCCTGAGCTTGTTACCTTCATTGGTACGGCAGTTATCTACATTATCGGTGCGATTTCCTGTATTTATCGTGGGCTTTCGACAGGTACGCTTTTTGCGTTCATCAACAGTATGGGTATTATTATGACCACGATGACTGCGTTTTTGAATATGGAGTTGGTTCGTCAGGGCGCAGTATCGGGCCTTGAAAAAATTATGAACATCATCACCCGTAAATCCACGACGCCGGATATTGCAGAGAGCAAAAAGCGAGATGTAGTTGTCGAAAAAGAGGCAGCATTAAGAAAGAACGGCCCTTGTATTGAGTTTGAAGGTGTCGATTTTTCCTATGAAGAGGGATGCTACTTATACAAGAATTTAAGCTGTCAAATCAATTATAAAGAGAGCATCGGCCTGGTAGGCTCTTCAGGAAGCGGCAAGAGCACCTTTACTAAGCTTGTGATGCGTCTTTATGATGTACAAAACGGAAGCATCAAGGTGCATGGCAGAGATATCAGGGATTTTAAAACGCATGACCTTCGTATGACCTTTGGTGTTGTGCCTCAGAATCCGTTTATTTTCCATGGCACGATTATGGATAATATTCGTATCGCACGGCCGGATTGTGAAAATATTGATATTATCCGGGCGATGGAAATTGCCCATGTGCATGAGTTTGTAAACGAACTTCCTAAGGGTTGGCATACTGTCATCGGTGATGGCGGCATGCACCTGTCCGGCGGCCAAAAACAGAGAATTGCCATCGCCCGTGCGGTGTTGGGCAATCCTGATATTCTAATCTTTGACGAGGCGACCTCGGCCCTTGACAATGTCTCCGAACGTCATATTCAGGAGGCAATGGAGGAACTGATGAAAACGCATACTGTACTCATCGTGGCGCATCGCCTGACTACCATTAAGAATGTAGACAAGATTATGGTGTTTGAAAAAGGTGAAATTGTGGAAGAGGGAAGCTATGATGAACTGGCTCAAAAAGAGGGCGGTGTCTTTTACGGTCTCCTAAATAATTAACAGAAAATTGATGATAGAAAATAAAAAATCCCGCAGCAATCGCTGCGGGATTTTTGTTGCTTTTAGTATAATTTTTCACCGTTTCTTTTCTTCATGGTTGCACGGACTTTGAGCGGCAGACCAAACAAGTTGATAAATCCTGCCGAATCCTTCTGATCGTAAACCTCGTCCTCGGAGAAGGTTGCGATATCCTCATCATAAAGCGAATACGGAGATTTTGCACCTGCCGGCATCACGTTGCCCTTGTACAGCTTCAAACGAACGGTACCACTGACAGTCTTCTGCGTGTCCTCGATAAAAGCAGAAAGTGCCTCACGCAGCTGTGTAAACCATTTTCCGTCATACACGAGTTCTGCAAACTTGCTTGCAACCAGCTCTTTGTAGTGCATAGTGTCACGGTCTAAAGTGATGTACTCAAGCTCTTTGTGAGCGGCATACAAAATCGTTCCGCCCGGAGTTTCGTATACGCCACGGGATTTCATGCCAACCAGACGGTTTTCTACCATATCGGCAATACCGACGCCATTTTCTCCGCCCAAGCGGTTGAGCTCTTCAATCAAAGCGACAGGAGCATATTCTTTCCCGTTAATCTTGGTCGGGATACCTTTTTCAAACTCAATTTCAACATAGGTCGGGGTATCGGGAGCCTCTTCCGGCGTCTTCATGAGCTTCAGAATTTTATCATACTGTGGCTCGTTCCACGGATCCTCTAAGTCCATACCCTCATGGGAAAGATGCCACAGATTTCTGTCCATAGAGTAGTTGTCCTCTTTGGTAACCGGAACCGGAATGCCACGCTCTAATGCATAGTCGATTTCTTCTTCACGGGATTTGATATCCCAAATACGCCAGGGAGCGATGATTTTCAGGTGCGGAGCAAGCGCCTTAATGGTCAGCTCGAAACGAACCTGGTCATTTCCCTTGCCGGTACAACCATGACAAATAGCGGTTGCACCTTCCTTTTCGGCGATTTCAACCAGTCTTTTTGCAATCGGTGCACGAGCAAGAGAGGTACCTAAAAGGTATTTGCCCTCATAAACAGCGTTTGCCTGAACTGCCGGGTAGATGAAATCTGTTACAAACTCTTCAGTGATATCTTCGATGTAGAGCTTGCTTGCGCCGGTTTTGATCGCCTTTTCCTCGAGACCTACGAGCTCTTTTCCCTGACCGACATTGCCGGCAACAGCGATAACTTCGTAATCATAGTTTTCCTTTAACCACGGAATGATAATGGAGGTATCAAGTCCGCCGGAATATGCCAGAACAACTTTTTCTTTTGCCATTTGCATTTCCTCCTAAAACGTGATAAAATATATGTATGTTTTATAATTTGCTGACGTGTGATGAATAAAAATTCAAACGACACGAGTACTATTATAACGCATAAAATATAAAAATTCAAGCTTTTTTTCAAGAAAATATGAAAAAATATGCAATAAATTATGCAGAATATTTTTGTTATTTTTGTATATTTATACATTTTGGACGGAAAGGTGGGCGCTATGGTTATCTTGGGTATCGACCCCGGCATTGCAATTGTCGGCTACGGCGTGGTGGAATATGTGGGAAATCAGTTCCATGTCATCAGTTACGGCGCTATTACCACCGAGGCGGGGATGAAACTTTCCGACCGCTTGAGGGATATTAATGAAAGCGTAAATGTTTTAATTGAACGATTTCGGCCGGATGCATTTGCAATCGAGGAATTGTTCTTTAATACGAATGTAAAAACGGCAATTTCGGTGGCACATGGGCGAGGCGTGTGTATGCTTGCTGCATCGACGCAGGGTGTTCCGATTTATGAATATACGCCTCTTCAGGTTAAACAGGCGGTGTGTGGCTACGGACGTGCGGATAAACCGCAGGTACAACGGATGGTAACCTCTCTTTTGAATCTTGCATCTGTGCCGAAACCGGACGACGTTGCCGATGCTTTGGCGGTTGCCATTTGTCACGCACATAATGCGAGGTATCAGAAATTAGTCCATGAAGAGAGTGTATAAATAGAATTTCGAGTGGAGGAAGTACCTATGATAGCGATGGTTTCGGGAACAGTAGAATATGTGGATGAAAACTCTGCGGTGATTGATGCAGGTGGTGTGGGATATCGGGTCTATATGTCGCCCGCTAATCTGTCTCGCCTTTCGGCAGGGCGTAGTGCGAAGGTTCACACCTATTTGCGTGTAGCAGAGGGAATTATGGATTTATATGGCTTTTTAACGAAAGAAGAACTTTCAATGTTCAAGATGCTTATCTCCGTGTCTGGTGCAGGACCAAAAGCCGGCCTTGCCGTGCTTTCGGTGATGACACCTGCCGAGGTGGCGCTCGCTGTGGTAACGGATGATTATAAGTCTATTACCAAAGCCCCCGGCATTGGTCCCAAGCTTGCCCAGAAAATTGTACTGGAATTAAAGGATAAGATGAAAAATAATGATCTTCTTTCCGGCGGCGCTTCGGCGGAAAGCTATGATTTTTCGGCACCTGCGGTTGGAAAGAACGATGCCTTAGAGGCATTGATGGTTTTGGGTTATACGCAGAGCGAGGCGATGCGGGCAGTCCATGCGGCAGGCGATGGCTTGTCCACAGAAGAAACCATTAAAAAAGCACTTTTGATTTTAGCAAAGCAATAAAGAAAAAGGCGGTGAACAGATATGGCAATTGAGGAAAATTTCGTGTCGGAGGAACGCATTGTTTCTTCTCGCACCTTGGGAGAAGATAATGAAATTGAATACAGCTTGCGCCCGAGAACGCTTTCGGAATACATCGGCCAGGAAAAAGTCAAAGAGAATATGAAAGTCTTCATCGGTGCAGCAAAGGGCAGAGGAGAGCCGCTTGACCACGTACTTTTGTACGGCCCTCCGGGACTCGGAAAAACCACGCTTGCGGGCATTATTGCCAACGAAATGGGCGTTAACATCCGTGTGACCTCGGGCCCCGCAATTGAAAAAGCGGGCGATTTGGCTGCCTTACTTACTGCGCTTTCGCCGAATGATATCCTGTTCATTGACGAGATTCACCGATTGAGCCGCAGTGTAGAAGAAATTTTATATCCGGCGATGGAGGATTATTCCTTGGACATCATTTTAGGTAAAGGCCCCGGAGCACATTCGGTACGCCTCGATTTGCCACGGTTTACGCTAATTGGCGCAACCACTCGTACAGGCCTTTTAACCGCACCGCTGCGTGACCGTTTCGGCGTTATCAGCCGCTTGGAACTCTATACGCCGGAGGAACTTGATATGATCGTTTCCCGTTCGGCAGAAATTCTGGGGACAAAGATTGACAAAGGCGGTTCGATGGAAATTGCCCGTCGTTCCCGTGGGACGCCTCGTATCGCAAACCGTTTGTTAAAACGTGTTCGTGATTTTGCACAAATGAAGGGCGACGGCGTGGTGACACGTGAGATTGCCGACCTCGCACTTTCACGGATGGAAATTGACCCGATCGGTCTTGATATGATTGACCGTAAAATGATGATGTTTATTATAGAGAACTTTTCCGGTGGCCCGGTGGGCCTTGATACGCTGGCGGCCTCTATCGGCGAAGACCCGAACACCATCGAGGATGTATATGAGCCGTATTTGCTCCAGTTGGGATTCTTAAATCGTACTCCCAGAGGACGTATGGCAACGGCAAAAGCCTATGAGCATTTCGGGGTTCCTTTTTCGGGAGAACAGCTGACATTTTAGTGGACAAAACGAAGAAATATCAGAGAAGATGAGAGAGTTTTGATTTTTCCAAAAAATTACAAAAAAGTTTGCCAAAATCAAGAAAAAAGTGTTGACTTATTTTGCCTGCTGTGTTAAAGTATAACTTGTGCTTTGGCACTAAGAATTTTTTTAGGAGGCAAATCTCTCATGACTGGTAAAGTAAAATGGTTCAATGCAGAAAAAGGATTCGGATTCATCGAATCAGCTGACGGAACGGATGTATTCGTACATTTCTCCGCAATCAACATGGAAGGCTACAAGACTTTGGATGAAGGTATGGAAGTATCTTTCGAAGTTGTTGAAGGTGCAAAAGGCCCGCAGGCTGCTAATGTTGAAAGAGTGTAAAAACAGCTGATTTGAAGTTATATATAGATGCTTTACTCGTATGTAACTTTGGAACTATGTTTTGACGAATGCCCTAAAAACCCTATCTGCCGATTGGCAATAGGGTTTTTTGCACCCTTGGGCGATCTTGAGATAAAAGATGTTTTGAAGAAAGGAAACAAACGATGGGAAAGATAATTCGTGCGATTGATGAGTGGGGCGCGGTACGTGTAACTTTTGCAGATACAACGGATATTGCGAAATGCGCACAGAGCATCCACCATACCTCGCCGGTGGCTACGGCGGCGCTGGGAAGAACGCTGACGATGGCGGCAATTATGGGCAGTCAGTTGAAATCACCGGATAATAGTGTCACTCTTCTAATAAAAGGAAATGGTCCTTTGGGAAGTATTCTTTCTGTGGCGGACGGCAGCGGTATGGTAAAAGGATATGTGCAGAATCCTTTGGTGGATATTGCGAAAAAAGCAAATGGGAAATTAGATGTTTCGGGTGCGGTCGGCAACGGTATGTTGAGCGTAACAAAAGATTTGGGCATGAAGGAACCCTATACCGGTCAGGTACCGATTACCAGCGGAGAAATTGCGGAGGATTTTACCTATTATTTTGCGACCTCCGAGCAAACGCCGACGGCGGTAGGTTTGGGTGTTTTGGTAGATCGTGACTATACAGTCAAGCGTTCCGGCGGTTTTATGGTACAGCTGATGCCTGCGGCAATGGAAGAGGATATCGACCGCGTCGAAAAGAATGTGTCAAAAATTTCTTCGGTGACGCATATGATGGAAGACGGTATGTCGGCAGAAGACGTGATTGGTGCACTTTTAGAGGGTTTTGAGTACCAGTTTTTAGATGAAAGCGAGTACGAGTACCGCTGTGACTGTTCGATGGATAAAATCAAGCGTGCGCTAATTAGTCTGGGTGCGAAAGAACTCACCGACATCATTGAAAATGACGGAAAAGCCGAGCTGACTTGTCAGTTCTGCCCGGAAGTTTATACTTTGGGAAAAGAGGAACTGGAAGAGCTCTTAAAAAGTTGTAAAAAATAATGGAATCACTCCAAAGGGAAAAGCTCCTTTGGAGTGATTCAAAAAAGTAATTTTTTTTGAAAAAAAATGAAAACAGGTCGAAAGATATACCATGAAAACCGCATAACCATGGGATTTTTTCGGGAAATAAAAAATTTCAAAAAAAATGAAAAAAATCCTTGACATTAGCCTTATATTCGTGTATAATACTACTTGTCGTCAAACGACGGGTGATCAAGATGGGCGCATAGAAGTCGGAGGCCAAGCGGTCTTAGGAAGACAAACCAAATGATCAACTCCTTGGCACACAGAACGACATGGCTACGATCCGACTTAAAAAAATGAAAAAAATCCTTGACATTAGCCTTATATTCGTGTATAATACTACTTGTCGTCAAACGACGGGTGATCAAGATGGGCGCATAG
>JAZSOJ010000023.1:0-8667 GCA_045536855.1 Clostridia bacterium
CCGCTTGGCCTCCGACTTCCTTTAATCCGTGAGCTTCGCAAAATCAAAGACGAGACCGAAATTTCCGCTATCCGCCATGCTGCAGCAATTGCAGACGAGGCTTTTGCTCTTCTTTTGCCAAAAATTTCGGCAGGAAAAACGGAGTGCGAGTTAGCTCTTGAATTAGAATTCCTCATGCGCCAGATGGGCGCAGAGGGACTCGCTTTCGATACCATTTTTGCCTCTGGTGTACGCAGTGCTATGCCCCATGGAACAGCAAGCGACAAAGCGCTTATGCCCGGTGATTTTATCACCGTTGATTTTGGCTGCTTGTATCAGGGCTACGGGAGCGATATGACCCGTACCGTCGTATTGGGAAAAGCAAGCGAAAAGCAGAGAGAAATTTATGATATTGTACTTTCGGCGCAAACCGCCGTACTCCCTGCCATCCGACCGGGGGCGCTTTGTAAAGACATTGACCGCATCGCACGAGGCATCATTGAAAATGCCGGTTACGGCGCAAATTTCGGGCATGGACTGGGACATAGTTTAGGTCTGGACGTCCATGAGTTTCCGTCATTTTCGCCACGCTCGGAAGAAATTTTAGCAAAAGGAATGCTGATGACGGACGAGCCGGGCATTTATATAGATGGTTTTGGCGGTGTCCGCATTGAAGATCTGGTCCTGATAACCGACGACGGTTGCGAGATATTATCACACACGCCGAAAGAGCTAATGGAATTATAGACAACGGAGAGTGACAACATGATTTCAAGAATTAAAAGCTGCGGCCTTTTAGGAATCGACGGATATATGGTAGATGTCGAAACGGATATCGCAAACGGGATGCCTGCCTTTGATGTGGTGGGACTCCCCGATGCGGCAGTACGTGAATCCCGTGAGCGTGTACGCTCTGCGATGAAAAATTCCGGTCTGCGTTTTCCGCAAAAGCATATTACCGTGAATTTAGCTCCTGCAAATATTAAAAAAGCAGGCCCTATTTACGACCTGCCGATTTCCATCGGCCTTTTGGCAAGCACCGAGCAGTTGCCCCACGAACAGCTTTGTGATTATCTGTTTTTAGGCGAGCTGTCTTTGACCGGCGAGCTTCGCCCCATCAGCGGTTCTCTCCCGATGGTCATGTGCGCCAAAGAGCATGGCATAACAAAAGTGATTATTCCCTATGCCAACGCCTCCGAAGCTGCTGTGGTTTCCGATATGGAAATCTATCCGGCACGCTCATTAGGTGAAATCGTGGCACATTTTCAAGGCATCGCTGCTCTGTCTCCCCTCAGCGTCGACATGGACCGCTTATTCAGCGAACACGAAGAATACCTCGTCGACTTTTCCGAGGTTAAAGGACAGGAAAATGTAAAACGTGCCTTAGAGGTTGCGGCTGCCGGCGGACATAATTGCCTTTTAATCGGTTCCCCAGGCTCCGGTAAGACGATGCTCGCACAACGGCTTCCGTCTATTCTCCCCCGTCTGACATTTGACGAGGCATTAGAGGTGACAAAGCTTTACAGTATCGCAGGCCTCTTAGAAGAAGGGGTATCTCTCCTTTCTGCCCGCCCGTTTCGCAGTCCGCATCATACCATTTCAGCCGTTGGACTGTCCGGCGGTGGCGTTGTCCCAAAACCGGGCGAAATCAGTCTGGCACATAACGGCGTTCTCTTTTTGGATGAGCTCCCGGAATTTTCAAAAGATGCACTCGAGGTGATGCGCCAGCCATTAGAAGACGGAAAAGTGACGATTGCAAGGGTAAACGCAACTCTTACATACCCATCAAATACCATGCTGATTGCCGCTATGAACCCATGCAAATGCGGATTCCACGGCGATTCTGTCCGGTCTTGTACCTGTACGGAGACACAAATCAAGCAATATTTAGGAAAAATCAGCGGACCCCTCCTCGACCGCATTGACTTACATGTTGAAGTCCCATCGGTCAAATATGACGAGCTTTCCGACCGGAAAAGTGCAGAGTCTTCCTCTGCTATCCGTGCCCGTGTAGAAAAAGCACGTCGCATCCAACAGGAACGATTCAGCGGTATCCACGGTGTTTACTCAAACTCTCAGATGACACCAGCTATGATGGATGAATTCTGTCATCTGGGCGATGCTGAAACACAGCTCTTAAAACAGGCGTTTGAGAATCTGGGTCTCTCCGCCCGTGCACATAACCGCATCTTAAAAGTGGCCCGCACGATTGCTGACCTTGCCGCAAGTCCGACGATTTCCGCCCGACACTTGGCAGAAGCCATCCAATACCGCAGTTTAGACCGAAAATACTGGTGATTTCAAAAGAATATACAAATAAAAAAAGGGTTGCAATTTGCAACCCTTTTTGTTTTTTCTTACTTCGAAAGACGAGCTTCCAGTTTCTTAAGCTCTTCTTTAATTTCAGCCGGAAGGTCATCGCCGAATTTAGCAAAGAACTCTTTCTGACCTTCAACATCCTCGAGCCATACCTTCTTGTCAACAGACAGAAGCTGCTCTAAAACGTCCATATCAATATCGAGACCCTCGATGTTGATATCTTTTGCATTCGGCAAATAACCGATTTCGGTTTCTTTTGCATCCGCTTCGCCTGCGCAACGAGCCAAAATCCAGTTCAGCACACGGAGGTTATCGCCGAAGCCCGGCCACATAAAGTGACCCTCTTCATCCTGACGGAACCAGTTCACATGGAAGATTTTCGGCGGGTTCGGGATTTTTTTACCCATTGCCAGCCAGTGTGCGAAATAATCAGCCATATTGTAGCCACAGAACGGAATCATTGCCATCGGGTCACGACGAACGACGCCGACCTTACCTGCAGCTGCAGCGGTGGTCTCTGATGCCATCGTAGCGCCTACGAACACACCGTGCTGCCAATCAAATGATTCATAAACCAGCGGAGCAGTTTTTGCACGTCTTCCGCCAAAGATGATTGCGGAAATCGGCACACCCTGCGGATTTTCAAACTCAGAAGAGATGCACGGGCACTGTGCTGCCGGAGCAGTAAAACGGCTGTTCGGGTGAGCACCCTTTTCGCCGTTATCCGGAGTCCACGGTCTGCCCTGCCAGTCGATACCTTCTGCCGGAGCATCTCCGTCCATTCCTTCCCACCAAATCGTATTGTCAGTGGTATTGTGCAAGACATTTGTGAAGATGGTGTTCTTCATCGTGGTAGCCAGTGCGTTCGGGTTGGTCTTGGTAGAGGTTCCCGGTGCAACACCGAAAAAGCCCGCTTCCGGATTAACCGCCCAAAGTCTGCCGTCTTCGCCGACTCTCATCCAAGCGATATCGTCACCGACGGTCCAAACCTTATAGCCCTTTAATACTTCCGGCGGAATCAGCATAGCCAAATTCGTCTTACCGCAAGCAGACGGGAATGCAGCAGCGACATATTTTACTTCGCCCTGCGGATTTTCAAGACCCAAAATCAACATATGCTCAGCCATCCAGCCTTCACGGTGACCCATGTGACTTGCGATACGAAGAGCAAAACATTTTTTACCGAGCAATACGTTACCGCCGTAAGCAGAGTTTACGGACATAATGGTATTGTCTTCCGGGAAATGAACGATGTATCTGTTTTCCGGATCAACATCTTTGCAAGCGTGCAGACAGCGTACGAAATCGTCACTATCGCCCAGCTCTTCCATTACTTTCGTGCCCACACGGGTCATAATTTCCATGTTAAGCACAACGTAACGGGAGTCGGTCAGCTCGATACCGATTTTAGAAAACGGAGAACCATACGGTCCCATCATATACGGAATCACGTACATCGTGCGACCTTTATAGCTGTCCTTAAACAGCTTATTGAGTTTTTCATACATAACAGCCGGTGCTTCCCAGTTATTGGTCGGGCCGGCATCCTCTTTTTTCGAAGTACAAATAAAGGTTCTGTCCTCAACACGTGCGACATCGTTCGGTGCCGTTCTGTGAAGGTAGCAACCCGGAAGCTTTTCCTGGTTTAACCGAATCATCTCTCCGTCAGCAACCGCCTCATCATAAAGCGCCTGTTTTTGTTCTTCGCTACCATCAATCCAAATCACTTTTGCCGGATTGGTCAGCGCAATCATTTCGTCCAGCCAAGCCTGAACAGCTCTGTTGTTCGTCATGGTGTTCTCCTTTCAAAACTTACATTTATCTATTCATCCATAGACAGTATATGTAGAATTTGGGGAGATTATCCTGAAATAACAATCCAAAATCTCACCCACTGTAATTATACCTGAAAAACATGAAAAAATCAAGGTTTTTTCATGTTTTTTCCTCTTTTTTAATTCCTTTCCAAAAGCGCATTGGAGATAGCGGCAAAATCAGAAAGCGAAAAGCTTTCGCCACGGATGGTTTCCGAAAACCCGAGGTTGAAAAGCACAGCTCGGATGTCCTCTTTTCCTGCCCCAAGCGCAGAGAAGTTTGACGCACTGTTTAAGAAGGTTTTTCTCCTTTGACCGAATGCCGCTTTGATGAGATTGAAAAAGTGCTTTTCATCTTTAAGCTGTACTGGCGGTTCCTCCAAAACATCGAGCTTTAATACCTCTGACCACACCTTTGGCGGCGGTACAAAGGCCTCCGGCGGAACCAAGCACACTGCGCTCGGTTTTGCGTAGTAATTCACCGACACCGTCACCGCACCGTAGGCTTTACTTCCCGCCTCCGCCAGCAGTCGCTCGGCAACCTCTTTCTGAATCATAATGACAATACACTCGATGCCCGGCTTTTCCTCAAGCAGTTTCATGATAATCGGCGTCGTGATATAATACGGCAGATTCGCAACCACCTTGACGGGTTTGTCTCCAAACTGCTCCAAAAAGAGTTTTTTAAGGTCCACCTTTAAGATGTCCTCATTGATGATCGTCACATTATCAAACTCCGCCGTATTTTCCATAAGCAGCGGAATGAGATTTCTATCAATTTCAACAGAAACGACCTTGCCTGCAGCACTTGCCAGCTCCCGTGTGAGTGCCCCCGCACCGGGACCGATTTCTAAAACGCAGCTGTCCTTGTCTAAGGCGGCTGCTCCTGCAATCTGCGAAAGCACCGATGCATCCGTCAAAAAGTTCTGCCCCAGAGATTTTTGAAATCTAAGACCGTGCTCCGCCATATTCTTGCGCACGGATTTTGAAGAATGAAACTTGTCCATACGGGTTCCTCTTTCCTGGTTGTCTTTTTTTCCATTTTAAAATCAGTGTACATTTTAGATGCCATTCAGTTTTAGAATAATTATCTATTATATGTATACTTGCATGTCGGACAAACTTCATACGCAGAATCATGACATGTTCCACAATTTGGGCACTGCTTTAATCCATCTTCATCTGAAAAATCAAATTTCGGAAAATTTCCAATATATTCATTACTACTTTCAGGTTTATATAGTGTATTATTTTTTTCAACGTTAAAATCTTTTTTATGAACGCTTTCTTCTATAATGGGCAACGCAATAACAATTAAATATCCTGCTAACCCAAACAAAAAACAATACCAAAAATATTTTCTATTAGAATATCCTTTTTTTGATGCAATTTCCATAAATTCTTCAGCTAATACATAAAAAATAACTAATCCTATAAGTACTAAAATTATAATCAATCCCATATTTAGTTCTCCTTGTTTTTTGTTTTTTCTTTCACTGTATTAATTGATGAAATCAACATTCTGCGAATTTGTCCACAATTATTTATTATTGATTTATATTGTTCGTCATTGATATATCCTGTTTTGTTAAGAAGTTCTAGCCAATATTCTGACTCATAACATTCTTTTAAAGCAATCTGCATTTTAGAAATAAAATCTGCTGTTCCGTGAGCATATTTCGATTCGTGAATATTAGCACCGATTGATGTTCCCGAACGCATAAGCTGATTTGTTAAAACACCCTCTCTTTTGGTTTCTTTGATGTCCTTGCACATATTTATAATTTCAACTGCAAAATTTTTTGCCTTATCAAGCATTATGCTCTCTGCCATATATTCACATCCTATAATTTTTTAGCTAAATTTTGCAACAAGTTGCAAAGCTTAATTATTCCACTTACGCTCCATAGCTAAATTGTTTCTACGAAACAGCTAAATTAAATTCGCCTTTCATCTGACCGAAGGTCAATTTAGCTACGAAGTAATTTAGCGTGCTTTGCACATTTAGTTCGCCGTCAGGCGAATTTAGCTGAATAGATTTAACTCTGTTAAATCTATTCTACCACTTTCCCCCTATTCTTTCAACAAAAAGAGGATGTAAAAATCACTTTTTACATCCTCATGCTTTTACAGTTTCTTTTCCTGTTCAGCCTGAACATCCTCATAGGCCGAAATCATCGGTTTAACACTGATTCCCTTCAAATTTCTGTCCACATAGTTTTTCGTGATCTTCATCACCAGACCGGAAAGGGCAATGACACCGATTAAGTTCGGTACCATCATCAGACCATTAAAGGTGTCCGAAATATCCCAAGCCAAAGAAGAGGTTAAAAGCGCACCGGCAAGAATCATCACGAGGTGAATTACCTTATAGGCTTTGACCGTCTTTGTACCAAACAAATACTCCCACGCTTTGGAGCCGTAATGGTCCCAACCGAGAACCGTCGTAAAGGCAAACAGCAGAATGGCAATTGCAATAAACTGTTCACCAAAGATACCAAAAACGCCTCCAAATGCCTTTGCCACAAGGTTTGCATCTGTTGCGCCCGCTGCCAAAGCACCGGTATTTAAGTCAATCACGCCGGAGGTCAGAACAAGCAGCGCCGTCATTGTACAAACAATCATGGTGTCTGCAAACACCTCAAAGATACCCCAAAGGCCCTGGCGAACCGGCTCAACAACATTCGAGTTGGAGTGCACCATAACAGAAGAACCAAGACCTGCCTCATTCGAGAACACGCCACGCTTACAACCCTGCGTAATAATTTCCTTCACTGCAATACCGCCAGCTGCGCCCCATGCCGCCTGCGGCGTAAATGCCATCGAGAAGATTGCGGAAAACGCTGCGCCGATACTTGCAAAGTTGATGCCGATCACAATCAAACTGCCTACGACAAAGAGAATTACCATAAACGGAACCACTTTCTCTGCAAAGTTTGCAATTCTCTTTAAACCACCTAAAATAATCAATGCCGCAACCACTAAAAGAACAACACCAATCAACAGATGGTACATAGAAACTCCCTCATAAAGCACCATCGACGAAAGCGCAGGAATCTGGAATGCGTCAACTATATTCACAACGATTTTGTTAATCTGACCCATCGCACCGATACCGAACGATGCTAAAATACAGAAAATGGAGAACAAAATCGCAAGGATTTTACCGATGTGCTTGCAGCCCTTCTTCTTGCCCAGACCGTCCTGCAAATAGTACATCGCACCGCCGGACCACTCACCGTCTGCATTTTTTCTGCGATAGAAGATGCCGAGAACATTTTCAGAGTAGTTCGTCATCATACCCAAAAATGCCGCAACCCACATCCAGAACACCGCACCGGGACCGCCGCCGACAATCGCCGCTGCAACACCGGCGATATTACCAACACCGATGGTTGCCGCAAGTGCCGTACAGAGCGCCTGAAATTGAGAAATGGACTTTCCTTTGACGTGACCGGACACGTCCTTCTTAAACAGACTACCCAAAGTCTGCGAGAACCAGTGACCGATGTGACCAATCTGGAACACCTTGGTCAGCACCGTCATCAAAACGCCCGTTGCGAGCAAAAGGTAAAGACCGTAATTCCACACAACGCCGTTGATGACATTGTTAACATCCGTAAGCCGGGTAAAAAATGCTTCCATGATAAACCTCTTTCTTTTATGTATTTTATTTTATAAAATAAAAAGCGGAATTCCTGTAAATATACAAAAACTCCGCATAAAAACAAAACCAGTTAAGGTTTCTTTCTCCGTCCTTTTGCCTGAGAGATTAGCCCCTTGGGCTTTACACCTTCGGCATCCTTGTTTCCTAAATAGGGTTCGGACTTCTCCGGAGTGCCATCCGTTTACAGTCTTTGTTACCTGAGAGCGCTACTCCTTCGGCGGCATAAGCCTTCTCCTGCAAACTTCACTTAGCGACCTATGAAATTGTAATTGACATTATACTACATAAAATTCCCTTTGTCAACATTTCGCCGAGAGATTTTATCATACCGGCCTGCATTTTCAAAATTCCATCTCCAACAGCTCACGAAAATCGTTGATATATCCGTCTGCCAATGCTTTCATTTCCGCAATATACTCTTCCGAAGTCGGATCATACACGGCACAAACTTTCATGCCGGTTTCTTTTGCCACTTTATCCGCATTGTAGTTGTCGTCCAAAAACAACACTTCGGAAATCGGCACTCCCAAACGCTCTGCCGCTTTAATGTAAATCTGCGGATCCGCCTTTGTTGTTTGAAAATCGTCACACGACCACACATTCGTGAATAAATCATAAATTCCCAAACGCTTTAAGCAGGGGTCTAACGTCACGTGCGGACTTGCCGTTAAAATATTAAGGTCTGTTCCTCTTGCTTTGAGCTCTCTTAAGACCTCACATACATTGTTTTTCGCCGGGATGTTGGAAATATATTCTTCATACATATAGTCTAAAATGGTCTGTGCAATCTCCTCTTTCGGCTTTTGGACTCCCATGACTTTGACATAATACTCCGAGATCCCCTTCACTCCCAGCGGCGTAATGATTTTTACAATATCTCTTTCGTAA
>JAZSOJ010000140.1:0-3552 GCA_045536855.1 Clostridia bacterium
CCCCGAGCAAGCGGTCACAAACGAGGCGACACCGCATTCCCAGAAAATCGGTACGAAAGCTATTTTAGCATAAAGTGTTTCATTTGTAAAGTGTTTTTTAACATTTTTTTAATATTTTTCTTCCATTTACTTTAAAAGTAAAAAGTACAGAATAACTGCGATACCAAGGATGATGCGATAAACACCGAAGGCTTTGAAGTCATGTTTCTTTACATAATTAACCAAAAACTTGATTGAGATCATAGAAACCACATAGGCAACAGCCATGCCGATCAACAACACAAAAACATCTGCCGAGCTAAACGGCAGGTCATAAGTCAAAATCTTTAATAAGCTAACTCCGAACATCACCGGAATGGCAAGGAAGAATGAAAATTCCGCCGCAACAGCTCTGGAACAGCCAAGAATCATACTTCCTAAAATAGTCGAACCGCTGCGAGAAGTGCCCGGAATAATAGAAAGGACCTGAAATGCACCGATGAAAAGTGCCGTTTTATAGCTGAGCCCATCGATAGAATCAACCAAACTATTTTTTCTGCGCTTTTCCAGGAAAATAAACGCAACACCGTAAAGAATAAGGGTGGCAGAAACAACCATCCAGTTTTCAAAGCTTTCCATATAGTCATTGAGCAAAAGTCCGATCACCGCTGCGGGAAGGCAAGCCACAATAACCTTAAACCACATCTGCCAGGTATCCTGTTTTTCCTTCTTGGTTTTTTTCGGAGAAAAAGGGTTCAGCTTATGGAAATAAAGCGTCACCACTGCTAAAATTGCACCAAGCTGAATGACATATAGATATAAATCCGAGCTGGTAAAACCAGTGTTTTCAATAAATTCATTGACCAGTATCATATGGCCCGTCGAACTGATCGGGAGCCATTCTGTGATTCCTTCCACAAGCCCTAAAAAAATCGATTTTAACGCTTCAAAGATGTCCATGTCCAAAACCTTCCTTTTTTCTCTATTTTTATGCAACGGAAAGAAAAATATGTTTTTATTGTATCATATTTTTTCCATGAATGCCACTCTTTTAAAAAGAAAAAAGGACGTTGCCATGGCAACGTCCTTTGGAGTTTTTAATCGCAGCAGCCGTTTCGATAGTCATCGAAGGTATCAAAGCTGCAAGCATCTCGCTCCGGTGGGAAGAATTCATCAAAGGGGAATTGGATTTTCTCAAACAACTCGCAGGGACTGTCATCCGATGATGTCACACACTCTTTCTGCGGCACGCAGAAGTCATATGCCGGAATCAAAAGCTGGACATTTCGTTCGATTTTGACAATAGAGAACAAGCCAATAGAAACATAGACACGCTTTTGTTCGCCGCCCATCACGAGATTGCCGTCAAAGATTTTGCAGACACATTCCGGAATGCCGGAAACGTCTAAGTCATCATGGCAACAACAGCTCTTGTCGCAAGCCTCTACAACTTTGACCCCTAAGCAAAGCGGATCAACCACTTCGACGACTGCTTTGGGCATATTGGTCTTTTTCCAAAGCTGTTCATCAAAACTATCATAGCTGTACTTTGATTCAAAAACCTTTGCAGATCCTTCCGAACCGAATAAAATGACCTTTTTGTCGAAAGAAGCAAGACCCTCTACCTGTGTCGGTTTGCCAACACCAAGGTATGCATCCAGCGTAATCTTAAAGAAGAACTTTAAGTCTACGGTATAATAGCCCCTGTTAAACGGCACCGGCTCAACGTCCGGGAAAACCCAGATAATTTCTGCCTTTCGGCATTTGACATTGACCGCTTTATCAATAATCTCCTGACCGCATGAGGTCAGGTACACACGTGCATCTTCAATACAATCTTTATCTTTGCAGGAGTCGTAAACTTTGTCGGTATGTATGCATACCGCATCCTTGATTTCTCTGTCACAGTTTTGTGCTCCCGGATGAAACTTTTCGCCCATATAAAAAACCTCCTTTATAAATTACACCATACGAGAGAACGAGTCTCTATACAATATAATATGCAAAAGGAGGTTTTATGTTCTTATTTTTCAGCTACTTCTTTTTGAAAAAGCGTTTGAAAAAACTCACGCCGGACAAAGCCGCAAAAAGAGGTTTTGCGTTTAAGGCAAGCAACAGCGCAAACAAAAGGGTCTGATAAAGCAAATAATACGGAAGTTCTGCCAAAATCAGAATGCATTGAAGCAGAACCAAAACGCTGTTTAGTATAAAATGAATCGGATTATACCTAATTTTAATCCACCGTTGTGTATGGAAAAAGCGCACTAAAAACATCACCAGATAACTGATAAAGGTCGCAATCGCTGCACCATTTGCTCCAAGAGACGGAATCATCACTATGTTAAGGATCACATTGGTTGCCGCCCCTAAAAGCGTTGTCAAAAAGGTATATTGACTCTTTTTTTCAACCATATACACACTGGACAAAAACGAGGCTAAACAAGCAAACATCGTACCCATGACCAAAAACGGAACACATTTCCACGCCTCAAAATACGAGGGGGCCGCAAGGATACTTGTTGTAATCTGTGCCGTTGCAATCAGCGCCGAACCGGAGATAAACGCAACGGCGCTGTATATCTTAAATACCCTCGTGAAGAAGCGTTCTCTCTCGTCTTCTTCTGTCACAGCAGAAATTTGCCACGCACCGCTAAAAATATTAGCTACATGAATCAGGATGGTAGGCACTTTGTTGGACACAGCGTAAAGTCCGTTCGCCGCCACGCCGATGATATAAGAAATAATATAGCGATCGGAAATGTTTACAATCCAGGTACAAATCGTGTTCGGAATCATGGGAACCGCATACATCAGCATACTCTTTGCAAGATCTGCTCTTGCACTTCGAAAGCTGATATAACGATACAGTCTGCCAATGAAAAATAATAGCAACATCGAAATCAAATCCGTCAGAATGGTCGCAAGCAGATATCCGACGGTTCCCATATGGAAAACACCTAAAAATAAAACATTTAATAGAATTGTCAGCACCGTTCGGAACACACCGTCAATCGCATAAAAACGTACCATGCCACGCACACGGACAAACTCTGCACAAAGCATTTGAAGCGACGCCGTTAAAATATAAAAGTAAATGTAGCCGACATAATCCGAAAGGAATGATACCTGCCCAACCAATGGCCAAAAGAACAGCAAAAATGCAAACCCGCAAAACACGGTCATAAGTCCCACGGTAAAAACGCTGGTTTTATTGGACAGCTTATCAAGGCCAAAACGGATGATGGCGTGTGTAATTCCAAGGGTTGCAATCGGGATTAAAAGATTACACGTCTGCACCACCACATCGACCGCACCGTAATCTCCTTGCGGTAGAACACGGGTATAAAATGGAAGCAAAAAGAACACCAAAAGCTTTGAGGACAAGGTTCCAATCGCAAATACCATGGTATTCTTTGCCAAATTTTTATATTTATCCATGAATCAGACTCATCTCCGATACCAAATTTTATCCATATGATATATCATATCACAAAAAAAGAAAAAGTCCAATGTTTTCTTTTTTAGGTTAAAAAAATCCGCACTGCTTATACAGTGCGGATTAATATTTATGCT
>JAZSOJ010000002.1:0-2720 GCA_045536855.1 Clostridia bacterium
GGCTACGATCCGACTTCAAAATTTTTCCTTGAAAAGTCATCAACAAAAAGGAGTACGACGAATGGAAATCACGGATATCAGAATCAGAAAAATTAACCTCGATTCCAAAATGAAAGCCGTTGTATCGGTAACCTTTGACAACTGTCTGGTCATTCACGACATCAAAGTGATCGAGGGGCAGGACAAACTGTTTGTGGCGATGCCGTCGAGAAAAACGCCCGAGGGAGAGTTTAAGGATATTGCGCATCCGATTAACATGGATATGCGGGATAAACTGGAACACGGCATTTTAGACAAGTATCAAATGGCGCTCGTCAGCGAGATGGAGGAAGGCTCTGCGCCGAATGCGTAAAACCGCTGTTTTTACATTTGAAAAAGCAAAACGGTAACTTCGGTTGCCGTTTTGCTTTTTTGCAGTTAAATTGTAAAATGTGCTTGATTATTTTTAGCACTTCGTGTATAATTATTTGTATCAACAAATATTGACTTATTTTAAGGAGGAATTCATAATGAAAAAAATGTTAGCGCTTGCGCTTGCCGTTTTAATGGCGGTTTGTGTATTTGCAGGATGCGCACAGCAGGCTGAGAACACCTTGACCATGGGTACCAACGCAGCTTTCCCGCCGTATGAAATGGTGGATGAAAACAATAAGATCATTGGTATCGATGCTGAAATCGCAGAAGCTGTTGCTGAAAAACTCGGCATGAAACTTGAAATTAAAGACATGGCATTTGATTCTTTGATTACCGCTGTTTCTTCCGGCTCCATTGACGTTGCTTTGGCCGGCATGACCGTTACCGAAGAGCGTAAAGAGTCTGTTAACTTCTCCGATACATATGCAACCGGCATTCAGGTTGTTATCGTTACTGAAGACAGCGCAATCAAAACAATTGATGACTTAGATGGCAAAAAGATTGGCGTTCAGTCCGGTACGACCGGTGATATTTACTGTGCTGACAGCTATGGCGAAGAGGCTGTTGCTCGTTATGACAACGGAGCACTCGCTGTTCAGGCTTTGGCAAATGGTCAGGTAGACTGTGTTGTTATCGACAATGAGCCGGCAAAGGCATTTGTTGAAGCTAACGAAGGTCTTAAGATCCTCGAAACTGAGTTTGCAGTTGAAGATTATGCAGCTGCAATCGCAAAAGAAAACACCGAGCTCTTAGAAAAATTCAATGCAGCTCTTGCTGAACTGAAAGAAGAAGGCAAGCTGGATGAAATCATTGGAAAGTACATCAAAGCTGAGTAATTGGATGTAGTTTTATCAAGGAAAGTAACCAAGGGGCGATGCATCATCGCCCCTTTTGTTCACGAAAGGGGATAACAGGGTGAGTGTTCTCACATTTGCCAAGTGGCTGACGGAAATGGCACCGGACTGGATCTTAGCACTACCGGAGGGTTTGCAACGGCTGTGCTTTCAATTCTTTCAGGTGTTTGTATATGAAAACCGCTGGAAGTTCTTTACTGATGGTCTTGCGACAACATTTATTGTAACAATTGGCGCACTGATTTTAGGTGTTATCATTGGTATGATCGTTGCTGTTTTGCGCTCGGCGCATGACAGCGTTAGAGGAAAGCCCAATTTTATTTTGCGCATCTTGAACTGGATCTGCAAAATTTATGTTACGGTGCTGCGTGGCACACCGCTGATGGTTCAGCTTCTCATCATGGGCTTTGTCATTATGGTTCCCAAGAGTACCTTCGACACTAATCTCTGTGCGATTATTACCCTCGGCATCAACTCTGGTGCGTATGTTGCAGAGATTGCCCGTTCGGGCATCATGTCGATTCCTGCGGGACAGATGGAGGCAGGCAGAAGCCTCGGTCTTAACTATGTTCAGACCATGTGGCACATTATTGTGCCGCAGGCGTTTAAGAATATTCTTCCTGCACTCGGAAATGAACTGATTGCGCTTTTAAAAGAAACCTCTTTGGTTACGGTGATTGCGCTTCAGGACGTAACGAAAGCGGCGCAGGTTATTGTGAGTAAGACCTACACGGCAACGATTCCATACGTAAGTCTTGCGCTTATTTACCTTGTACTTGTCGTTATTCTTACAAAGCTTCTTGGAATTTTGGAAAGGAGGCTGCGTGAAAGTGATAAACGTTAAAGGACTCAGAAAATCCTTCGGTGCGCATGAGGTTTTATGCGGCATTGATGAACACATTAAAAAAGGCGAAAAGGTCGTTATTATCGGTGCTTCCGGATCCGGAAAATCAACATTTTTGCGTTGCCTGAATTTGTTAGAGCAGCCGTCAGACGGCCAGATTTTCTTTGAGGGTACGGATATTACTGACCCGAAGAATGATATCAACAAACTGCGCCAGAAAATGGGTATGGTTTTCCAGCAGTTTAATCTGTTTCCGCATATGAAGGTTAAGGAAAACATTAAGCTTGCGCCGGTCAAATTAAAATTGATGACGGAGCAAGAGGCAGAAGAAAAAGCGATTGCGCTTTTAGAACGTGTGGGTCTTCCGGAAAAAGCGGAGGCTTATCCGGGGCAACTTTCCGGCGGTCAGCAACAGCGTATTGCGATTGCCCGTGCTCTTGCGATGAATCCTGATGTCATGCTTTTTGACGAGCCGACCTCTGCACTCGATCCGGAAATGGTTGGCGAAGTTTTGGAGATTATGAAAGAGCTTGCGGCTGAGGGAATGACCATGGTTGTTGTTACGCACGAAATGGGCTTTGCCCGTGAGGTGGCAGACCGTGTCCTCT
>JAZSOJ010000051.1:0-15452 GCA_045536855.1 Clostridia bacterium
GAGGGGAACGGTACATGAAGAAAATTGTAGTAGCAATAGATTCATTTAAGGGGAGCCTTACAACGTTTGAGGCGGGAAGGGCAATCAAGGAAGCTGCCGAAGAAGTGTATTCAAACGTAGAAACGATTATATCCCCAATCGCAGATGGAGGGGAAGGAACCGTTGAAGCGATTATTTCTGCTAACGATGGTGAGCTTGTTGCAACAACTGTTTGCAATCCCCTCGGGGCAAAGGTTCAGGCAACGTATGGATATATTCCAAAAACAAAGACGGCTATTATTGAAATGTCGGCTGCAGCAGGGATTACGCTGATCACAGAAAACGAGCGCAATCCGATGAATACAACAACTTACGGTGTTGGAGAAATGATTTTGGATGCAATTTCCAAAGGCTGCCGAAGATTTGTGATAGGCATAGGCGGCAGTGCGACGAATGACGGCGGAGTTGGAATGCTTCAAGCGCTCGGCTTTGAGTTTTTAGATGAAAACGGAAAACAAGTTTTCTTTGGCGCCAAAGGACTTAAGGATATCGCCGCAATCAAAACGGAGAATGCAGCCAAGGAATTGAAAGAATGCTCCTTTTGCGTTGCGTGTGATGTGAAAAATGTTTTGTGCGGAGATAATGGTTGCAGTGCTGTTTATGGACCGCAAAAAGGCGCAACACCGGAAATGATAAAAGACATGGACTTGTGGCTTGAAAATTATGCCAAGCTGACAAAGGAAGTAATTCCTCAAGCGGATGCAAATATCCCCGGAACAGGAGCGGCGGGGGGAATGGGTTTTGCTTTGATGACATTTCTCGATGCGACGCTTGAATCCGGAATTGAACTGGTCATGAGAGAAACAGGACTCCAACAGTATTTGCCGGATGCAGATTTGGTTATCACCGGAGAAGGTCGGCTGGATGGTCAGTCCTATATGGGAAAAGCACCGGTTGGTGTGGCACTTCTTGCAAAATCGTATCAAAAACCGGTCGTTGCTTTTTCGGGCTGTGTTACAGAGGATGCCGTTATCTGTAACAAATATGGAATAGATGCATTTTTCCCGATTGTGAGAAAACCATGCACGCTGGAAGAAGCGATGGATATCAATAACGCCTACCAGAACTTAAAAGATACCGCTCGCCAAGTATTTCAACTAATCAATACAAAAGTTTGAGATCATTAGAAATAAAATATATCGTCCAATTTCGGATGCGAAAGCAGAGTAAAAACAGAGCGAAAGGAGGCAAATGCACATGGAGAAAAGACAAAAATTAAGAGACCGGGTTCTCCCGTCTTATACCGCAGGAGAAGAAATATTTAATATGGTTACCCACATCGTCGGCGGGGCGCTCGGTGTTGCATATTTGGTCATCTGTGTCATTGTGGCTGCGCTTTGTCAGAACGTGTACGGTGTAGTTTCATCGGCAATCTATGGTGCATCGGTTATTGTGCTCTTTACGATGTCAAGTGTGTATCATGGCGTTCGCCCGTCGACAGCCAAAAAAGTGTTGCAAGTGATAGATCACTGCACCATCTTTTTTATGATCGCAGGAACCTATACACCGATTGCGCTTTGTGCGGTGCGTGAGCAAAATGTGGTATTAGGCTGGCTGATCTTCGGTATCATCTGGGGAATGACAGCACTTGCTACAACATTCACGGCGATTGACCTTAATAAATACAAAAAGCTATCCATGATTTGTTACATCGGAATGGGTTGGTGTATTGTTGCTTTTTGGAATGTTACATATACGGCCATCGGTTTTGCGGGCGCACAGCTTTTGATTGCCGGCGGCATCTTATATACGCTGGGAGCACTCCTTTATATGTGGGGGAAAAAGAAGAAGTATATCCATTCTATATTCCACATTTTTGTGGATTTGGCAAGCGTTTGTCACTTTTTTTGCATTCTGTTTTATGTCATTTAGTCTGTGAACAATCATTTCATCCTCGGGAGGAAACGAGATATGATTCGATATTCTGTTGTAGTTCCGGTTTATAACGAAGAGAGCGTTGTAGAGGAATGCTACCGACGTCTCAAAGAGGTTATGGATAAGACCAAGGAGCCATATGAGCTGATTTTTGTCAATGATGGCAGCCGTGACTCTACGGCGGAAATCGTGGGGAATTTGTGCGCAAAAGACAAAAATGTGAAGCTGATTCATTTTTCGAGAAATTTCGGTCACCAGACAGCGATTACCGCAGGCATGGATTTTTCTTCCGGACAAGCGGTGGTTGTTATTGATGCAGATCTTCAGGATCCGCCTTCGGTGATTCTTCAGATGATTGAAAAGTGGAAAGAAGGCTATGATGTTGTTTACGGACAACGGGAAAAGCGTAAAGGGGAAAGCCTTTTCAAAAAAGCAACAGCAAAGCTGTTTTATCGCTTGCTGGCATCTATGACGAGCGTTGACATCCCGGTAGATACCGGAGATTTCCGTTTGATTGACCGTAAAGTTTGTGATGTAATGCGTCAGTTGACAGAGAAAAACAGATACGTAAGAGGTCTGGTGAGCTGGACAGGCTTTCGCCAGACGTCTGTTCGTTATGTCCGTGAGGAACGTTATGCAGGAGAAACAAAGTATCCTTTGCGGAAGATGATCCGTTTTGCTATGGACGGAATTACGACCTTTTCTTATAAACCGCTTAGGATTTCGGCTTATATCGGATTTTTGCTGGCGTTCTTCAGCTTTTTGTACCTGATCGTTGTTCTTTGTTTACGCTTGTTTACGGATATGACGGTTGCCGGCTGGACTTCCATTTTGGCCGTTTCGTTAATTTTTAACGGTGTAGTTTTGATTATGCTGGGCATTATGGGGGAATATATCGGCAGAATTTATGACGAAACAAAAAACCGACCGCTTTATATTGTGCAGGAAAAAATCGGCTTTGACGAAGGAGAGAATAATGCAGAGTAAGCGTATAAAGGAAAACATCTTTCAGGTGCTTAAGTTTTCGCTGGTTGGAATTCTTAATACGGCAGTAGATTATATTGGATTTTATATTTTTTTTGCATGGGTGGGACTGGATAAGAATATAGCACAGATTTTGGCAACGGGAATTGCTATGGCAAACAGTTACCTGTGCAATCGGTATTGGACATTTCATCAGACGGGGGGCATCCGTGCGGATGAAATCGGAAAATTTATCGTGGTCAATTTGATTTCCATGCTTGTCACAATTCTATGCCTGAATGTATTTTATGATGTGTTGCATATAGAACAAGTGGCTAATCACCTGTTTGCGCTTTTGGGATTGTCCTGGCGCTTTGTGGGCGATGCGTCGGTAATGCTTGCAAAGCTTGCGGCGGTACCGTTTTCGTTGGCGGTCAATTTTTTAGGAAATCGTTTGTGGGTTTTTGCAAAACAGACAAAGGAGAAGTGAGAGGCTTCATGAGAGAAATTAGTACGGAAAAAATCATTGAAACTGTGCGCAATATGTGTATGGATGCCAACTATTTTTTGGGAGAAGATATTCGCTCTGCGATTTGTAAGGCAAAGAAAGCAGAAAGCTCGCCGACAGGAAGAGAAATTCTATCAGATCTATTGGAGAATGCAGAAATTGCCGGCAAAGAGGAAATCCCGATTTGTCAGGATACCGGCATGGCAGTGTTTTTTGTCAAGTTGGGTCAAGAGATCCATATTACGGGCGGTGCTCTTTCGGATGCGATCAATGAGGGAGTGCGACAAGGGTATCGGGATGGTTTTTTGCGTAAATCCGTCCTTTTAGACCCGATTGAGCGGAGAAATACAGGAGATAATACGCCGGCAGTGATTCATTATGATGTGGTGCCTGGCGATTCTTTAGAAATTACCTTTGCGCCGAAGGGTTTTGGTAGCGAAAACATGAGCGCACTTATGATGCTGAAACCTTCGGATGGATTAGAGGGAGTCAAACAGTTTGTTTTGCAAACTGTTCGGAAGGCCGGACCTAATCCGTGTCCGCCGCTTGTTGTTGGTGTTGGTATCGGAGGCACGATGGAAAAATGCGCTTGCCTTGCAAAATACGCCTTGACAAGAAATCTTGATGAGAGGAATCCTAATCCTTTTTACAGGGAGTTGGAGCAGGAGCTTTTAGAAGAGATTAATCGCCTTGGAATCGGGCCTCAGGGCTTAGGCGGAACGACAACGGCGCTTGCTGTAAACGTCGAGACCTTTGCAACCCATATCGCCGGACTTCCATGCGCAGTGAATATCAATTGTCATGTAACAAGGCATAAAAAGGTGAAAATTTGAACTGAAACGGCTGAAAAAAAGGAAAAACATAAGAATATTATGTAAACTACTGGGAATGGCACTATTACTTGTGGAAAATCTTAAAAATGCAGGAAAATGATAGGAAGTCCACAGTTTTGAGGGGTAAAAGTCGGAAAAACTGTGGATAACTTTGTTGACAATGTGAATAACTTTACAAAGGAAAAAGTTAATTTTTGGATTATGTAAACCTAAAATCATTCGTTTTTATATACTCAGGAGCAAAAACAGGAAAAATTTCAAAATAATAAAGCTAATACTTGAATATTGGTATAAAAAATTATATAATAAGATAAGAAATAATTTGGAACGAAATACATATCATTTATGGGAGGTAGTCATGGCACCGAAATTTAAAAGAATTCTCCTGAAACTTTCCGGTGAGGCGTTGGCCGGACCACGTGGATTTGGATTGGATGAAGATACGCTCGCAGACATTTCATCCGTAATTAAAGAAGCGAGTAAAATGGGCGTGGAAATTGCGATTGTTGTTGGCGGCGGAAACTTCTGGCGTGGCAGAACAGGGAAAGATATGGACCGTACCCGTGCGGACCATATGGGAATGCTTGCCACGGTAATTAACTCTTTGGCACTTCAGAGTGCACTGGAGGCGGCGGGCGTTTTAACCCGTGTACAGACAGGGATTGAAATGCGTCAGATTGCGGAGCCGTATATTCGTGGCAAGGCAATCAGCCACTTGGGAAAAGGCAGAGTTGTTATCTTCGGTTGCGGAACGGGGAATCCGTTCTTCTCAACAGATACCGGTGCGGCGCTTCGTGCAGCAGAAATTGATGCTGAGGCGATTCTTTTGGCCAAGAAGGTAGACGGTGTATACGACAGCGATCCGAACCTGAATCCGAATGCAAAGAAATTTGATGACTTAAAATATATTGAGGTCTTAAACAAAGGGCTGGGTGTCATGGATTCTACGGCGACCTCTTTGTGTATGGATAACAATATTCCGATCATTGTGTTTGGTCTTGATGATCCGAAAAATATTATTCGTGTGCTTTGCGGAGAAAAAATAGGCACAACGGTTTCAAATTGAGAAAGGTGGAAGAAGAATGTACGAGGAAGTAAAAGCGAAGATGGATAAAGCGATTGTAGCGCTCGAATCTGATTATGCGACAATCCGTGCAGGCAGAGCAAATCCTGCGATTTTAGATAAGGTTATGGTTGATTATTACGGAACGGCTACACCGGTCGGTCAGGTTGGAACAATATCTGTTCCTGATGCAAGACAGCTGATGATCCAGCCTTGGGATGCAAGTATTTTGCATGATATTGAAAAGGCGATTGTAGAAGCGGATATCGGTATTGCACCGAATAATGACGGAAAAGCCATTCGCTTAAACTTCCCGCCACTCACAGAAGAACGCAGAAGAGAGCTCGCAAAAGCAATCTCAAAAAGAGCGGAAGAGGGCAAGGTTGTCATTCGTGGCGTTCGCCGTGATGCGATTGAAGGCTTTAAAGCACAGAAGAAGCAGGGCGAGATTACGGAAGATGACTTGAAGAATTGCGAAAAAGATATTCAAGACATTACGGATAAATACATCAAGGATATTGATGTTATTTCTGCGAAAAAAGAAAAAGAAATCATGGAAGTTTGATTTTCAAAGTATCAGCTTGCAAAGGGGAGCCGCAAATGGCGCCCCTTTTCGGGCATTATTGGGGTGATTTCGATGTTTCGAAAATGGAGCAAAAAAAAGGCGCTTGTTGATCTGGAACAGCAAATTGATAGGAGCAATCTGCCTCGTCATGTCGGCATTATTATGGATGGTAACGGTCGTTGGGCAAAAAAAAGAGGATTGCCCCGAAATGCCGGACACAAGGCCGGAGCACAGAATTTAAAGACCATTACGGAGTATGCGGTAACCCTTGGCATTCCGCATATTACGGCATATGCATTTTCGACAGAAAACTGGAAACGCCCGAAGGCGGAAGTGGATGCCTTGATGGAGCTTTTGCTTGAATATCTGCGTGATAAGGAACAACTCGCAGGAAATGATGTTCGTATTGTCGTCATTGGAGACCGCAGTGCCTTATCGGAAGAAATCAATCATGAAATTGATTCTATTGAGGAATACACCAAAGACCGACAGGGGACGACCTTATATCTTGCCATTAATTATGGGGGCCGCCAGGAAATGGTGCGTGCGGTTCAGATGCTTGCGCAGCAGTTAAAAAGCGGCGAGCTTTTGCCGGAGGACATCGATGAAGAAAAGATTTCTTCTTGTACATATGCACCGGATGCGGACCTGATCATCCGTCCGAGCGGAGAGTTGAGGCTTTCGAATTTCCTGTTGTGGCAATCGGCATACAGCGAATTTTGGTTTTCGAAAATCAATTGGCCGGATTTTACAACAAAGGATTTTGCACAGGCAATTGTCGACTATCAAAACAGAAACCGACGCTTTGGCGGAGTTTGATTCATCGGGAGGAAGATAATTATGTGGTCAAAAACGGCAATACGGATTACCAGCGGTCTCATTGGCGGAGCTTTGGTTTTGGCGCTTATTTTTTCCGGGCCGGAATGGTTATTTCATGCGGCGGTGATTGTGGCATGCTTTTTGTCACTCCATGAACTTTATATGACGTTTAAGCAGGAGACGAAGTGGCAGATTGTCACGCTGAATTATTTGTTTGCGGCCGTATTTATGGTGATTCCTTATTTGACAGCAGGGAGTTATCCGAGAGATTTATTTACGTTTGTTTTGGTGCTGTATTTAATGCTTTTAATGATTTGTTCTATTATCTGGCACGAAAGAATTAAGTTTTATGATGTCAGTTCATCTTTGTTCACATTGATTTATGCGGTGCTTTTTTTATTCCATCTGACCTTTATCCGTTCCATGGAGCATGGCGTGATCCTGGTGTTATTTCCGATTATCGGGGCGTGGATGCCGGACACCTTTGCTTTTTTTACCGGCAAGTTTTTCGGGAAGCATAAGCTCATTCCGAGCGTTAGCCCGAATAAGACGATCGAGGGTGCTGTGGGGGCGATTTTTGGCTCTGTCGTGAGCATGTTTGTTTACGGCCTGATTGTTGAATGGTATTTTAGACTTTCGGTGCACTATGATGCCGTCTTACTGCTTTCGCTTTTGTGCGGTGTTGTAGCACAGTTGGGGGACCTTGCGGCATCCGTAATTAAAAGAGATTACAAAACAAAAGATTTCGGGAACCTGATCCCCGGACACGGCGGTATTTTAGACAGAATTGACAGTTTGATTTTTGTGACGCCGCTGGTGTATTATTTTATTTTGTATTTCCCGATTATTTCGTAGAATAGAGGAAACAGTATGAGATATATTACAGTACTTGGTGCGACCGGCTCCATCGGCGTACAGACGCTTGAGGTTGTAGAGAGCATGGAGGGCGTGCGCATCGAAGGACTTTCAAGCTATTCAAAAATTGATTTGCTTGAAGAACAGGCGAGAAAATTTTTGCCGGATAAGGTTTGTGTGGTATCCGAGCCTCATGCAAAAGAATTGGCGGTAAGGCTTGCCGACACACCGGTGCGGGTGCTTTCGGGAAGCGAGGGCTTAATTGAACTTGCCGAAGGAGAAAAAAGTGATACGGTAATTACCGGGATCGTGGGGATTGCAGGTCTTTTGCCAACGCTTGCCGCTGTACGCAAGGGAAAGCGCATTGGCCTTGCCAACAAGGAAACGCTGGTAACTGCCGGTGAAATTGTCATGCAAGAGGCAAAAAAATATGGGGCGCAAATTATTCCGGTAGACAGCGAGCACAGCGCTATTTTCCAAAGTCTTGCGGCGAGGGAAAATGAGACAGACTATGACCGAGAGGTATCGGAAATCATTTTGACAGCCTCTGGCGGCCCGTTTTTTGGACGTAGCAAAGAGAGCTTAGTTGGCGTAACCAAAGAGCAGGCATTAAAACACCCGAATTGAAGTATGGGTGCCAAAATAACGATTGATAGTGCCACATTGATGAATAAGGGACTGGAAGTTTTAGAAGCGATGCATTTATTTTCCATGCCGCTAGAGCGTGTGAAAGTTGTGGTGCACCGACAGAGCATTGTTCATTCCATGGTGCGTTTTTGCGACAATGCGGTGATTGCACAGCTGGGCGCACCCGATATGAAATTGCCCATTCAATATGCAATTACCTATCCTGCCCGTGTGCCGATGAAAGGGAATGAATTGGATTTGATTTCCTGTGGTGCGTTGACTTTTGAAGAAACGGATACACAGACGTTTCGTGCGCTGTCACTTGCGTACCGTGCCGGTGAAACGGGAGGCACAATGCCGACCGTATTAAACGGGGCCAATGAAGAGGCGGTTGGGCTATTTTTGTCGGATAAGATTTGCTTTTTAGAAATAGCAGAAATGGTAGAGCGGGCGATGGATGATTACCGGGTGGTATCCTCGCCGACTGTCGGGGATATTATGGAGGCTGATGCGTGGGCTCGTGAATATGTCCGTAAGGCTTTGCATAAAATAAACAAAGCGCAGTAAGTGCGCAAAAACGGCGAGAAATTACGGGGCTTATCGCATGAGGCGGCAAGCCCCTCTTTCCCTTTTCTATGCAAGATATTGGAGGCGCATTATGACGACGGTTTTAACCATTTTAGCGGCAATTCTTATTTTTGCGTTGCTTATTTTTGTTCATGAGTTCGGTCATTTTATCACGGCAAAACTGACGGGAATTCGAGTGCTGGAGTTTGCTATTGGTATGGGGCCGAAGCTTTTTAGTTGGAGTAAAAAAGAGACGACCTATTCGCTTCGCCTGATACCGATTGGCGGCTATTGCGCCATGGAGGGAGAAGATGCCAATTCTTCTGACCCGAGAGCGATCAATAATAAACCTGCATGGCAACGGCTGATTGTTCTGGCATCGGGAGCGTTTATGAATATCCTGCTGGGTTTTGTGTTGCTTGTGGTTATGACGGCACAGGGTTCACATGTAGTGACAAACCGCATCGGTGAGGTGCAAGCGGAAACAGCAGCGGCGCACGGCGGTCTGATGCCCGGCGATGAAATCTTGAAAATTGCCGGTGCACGCACGCCCATTGGAGCAGAAGTAATGTGGACAACGCAGCGTCGGGGCAGTGCCGAAACCGAATTTTTGATCCGGCGTGATGGTCAGGAGCATACGATATCCATAGCACCTTGGGAATATGACGGCACATACCGCTATGGTTTTACACTACAAAGTGTTGAGAATAACTTTGGAGAGACCTTAAAGCTTTCCTATCACGGCACGTTTTTCTATTCAAAATTGGTGCTTGGTTCCATTGTTGATTTATTCCGGGGCGAAGTGGCAATTTCCGAACTTTCCGGTCCGATCGGAATCGTTTCTGAAATCGGTTCGGCGGTACAGGAAACAGCAAAAACGGGCATGGAAGGATTTTTAAGTCTTTTAAATCTTGCCATTTTGCTTACAATCAATCTTGGTATTTTTAATCTTTTGCCAATTCCGGCGTTAGATGGTGCCCGTATTTTTTTTGTTTTGATTGAGATGATACGCAAAAAACCGATTCCGCCGGAAAAAGAAGGAATGATCCATTTCATAGGCTTTGCGCTTTTGATTTTATTATCTGTTTTCATAGCCGCTATGGATATTATGAAATTCTGGTGAGAAATGATAGAAGAGAAGCTACCGAAGAGAAAGAGAGGGAACACGTATGGCTCGGATTCGTGTTTTAGATAAAACCGTTTCTAATATGATTGCTGCAGGTGAAGTAGTAGAACGTCCGGCATCCGTTGTGAAAGAACTGCTGGAAAATGCAATGGACGCAGACGCAACGCATATTGTGGTAGAAATTAAAGATGGAGGCATCAGTTATATCCGTGTAGCAGATGACGGTGCAGGAATGTCTCGTGAGGACGCACAAAATTGTCTGCTTCGCCATGCCACCAGTAAAATTTCCTCGGCGGAGGATTTAGACGGCATTTTGACGCTGGGCTTTCGTGGGGAAGCACTTGCCAGCATTGCGGCGGTATCCAGACTTGAAATGTATACAAGAGCACAAGGCGAAGAAATCGGAACGCACATAATGTGCGATTGCGGTGATACAGTTCATGTTTCTGATGCAGGTTGCCCTGTCGGTACGACGGTGATTGTGAGAGATTTATTTTGCTCAACACCCGCACGTATGAAATTTTTGAAAAAAGATTTTACAGAGGCCGGCTATATTGCAGATATCCTCAATCGTCTTTCGCTATCGCATCCGGAAATATCCTTTAAGTTTTTAAATGGTGGAAAAGAGGCGCTGTTTACTGCGGGAAACGGAGAGCTTTTGGATTGCGTGTACGCAGTGTATGGAAAAGAATTGAAAGATGCGATGCTCCCGGTTCATTTCTCGGAAGGAGAGGTCACGGTTTCCGGTGTGGTGGCACGTGGACTTTCGGCAAGACCCAATCGCAATATGCAGAGCTTTTTTATCAATGGACGTTATGTGAAGAGTGCGATGCTATCTCACGCAGTAGAGGAAGCCTATAAAAATGAAGTGATGGTCGGAAAATTTCCCGTATGCGTGATTTCGCTTGATTTAAATCCGAAAATGGTAGACATTAATGTTCATCCGACAAAACTGGAGGTGAAGTTTGCGGATGAAAAGCAGATGTATCATTGTGTCTATTGGGCGGTGAAGAATGCGCTGACAAAAGAGACGCATATTCCCGAGGTCGAAGCCGCACCCAAAACATCGGTCTTTCCGGCAATGGTGGAAAAACCAAAGATGGCGGAGCCGATTCGGATAGCAGAAAAACCTGCGCCAAAGCCTGTAGAAGAAATAAAAATAGAGAGTAAAACCATCAAAAAACCAAACTTTTCAATGCGTGAGCCGACGGCTGCTGTGTGGCCTATCCCCGAGCTGATTCCGCCCGAACTATCGAAAACGGAAGAGAAAGAGGAAAAAGCAGAAGCGATCCTTTTTGAAGAAACAAAACAGCCGGAAAGAAAGGAAACACAAAGGGAAGAGGCAAAAGAAAAGGTGCCGGAATATCAAATTTGCGGACAGGTCTTTGATACCTACATCATCGTCGAAAAAGACGGAGAAATGCTGTTGATTGACCAGCATGCTGCCCATGAACGCTTGCGTTATGAGGAGCTTTTGTCGCAGTATCAAAACCGCAGGATTGTGTCGCAGACAATGCTTATTCCTGCGATTGTTACACTTTCGGCACAAGAGATGGCAATCTATCGGGAATACCGTACATATTTGGAAGAACTGGGCTTTGAAACGGAAGAATTCGGAAACAATGAGGTTGCGGTCCGCATGACACCGGAAGAGCTTTCCGAGCGTGACCTGAGTGAACTTTTGGTTGAAATCCTAACCATGATTACAAACAGTCGAAAAAATATCAGCGAGGACTTGGTCAGCCGTATGCTCTACAGCATTGCCTGCAAAGGCGCAATTAAGGCAAACCACCGACTCCACGAGGAAGAAATGAAGGCTCTTTTGGATGCGGTATTTTCGCTTACGGGCATCAATACCTGTCCACACGGAAGACCGATTACCATTGCATTTACCAAAACATGGATTGAAAAGCAGTTTAAGAGGATTGTTTAAGATGAAAAAGAAAAAAATTGTTGTGGTTGCAGGGCCGACCGGAACGGGAAAGACCAAGCTTTCGGTTGCGTTGGCAAAACACTTTGACGGTGAAGTTATTTCGGCAGATTCCATGCAGGTCTATAGAAAATTAGATATCGGAAGTGCTAAGGTAACGCCCGAGGAAACAGAGGGCGTTCCGCATCATTTAATTGATATTTTGGAGCCGGACGAAAACTTTAGCGTGGCACAGTATGTGCAAAAGGCAAACGAGGCGACGGAGGATATTTTGAAAAGGGGAAAGCTCCCGATTCTGTGTGGTGGTACGGGACTTTATATTTCCTCCTTTGTAGACAATGTAAAGTTTACGGAGTCTGAAACGGACTTTTCCCTGCGTGAGAAGTTAATGCGTGAAGCGGAGGGGCAGGGCACAGAGGTTCTTTGGCAAAGACTGATGGCGATTGATCCAGAGGCGGCAAAAGCGGTGCACCCAAATAATGTAAAACGGGTGGTGCGTGCGCTGGAGCTTTATGAAAGTACGGGTTTGACGCTTTCGGAGCAGAATGCACGCTCAAAGCTTATGGAGTCTGCGTATGAGCCGGTGATGCTTGCGCTTACCGGTGAACGAGAGCTTTTGTATGAACGCATCAATCTGCGGGTTGACCGCATGATCGAAGCAGGCCTCTTTGAGGAAGTAAAAGCTCTTTCGGAAAGCGGAATGATGCGGTCGATGCAGTCGATGCAGGGCATCGGGTATAAAGAGGTTTTGGCTTATCGGGAGGGCGAATGTGAGCTTTCAGAGTGCGTCGAACTGATTAAGAAAAACAGCCGCAATTACGCCAAACGTCAGCTCACATGGTTTAAGCGGGACGAGCGGTATCAGTGGTTTGACATTGGGGAAGAAGAACTCTTATCGCATGCGATTGCGTATGTCGAAGAGAGGATACGATAGAGAAGGGAGTGAGCCGGAATGCAGGAGCTGGATGCTTATCAGGGAACGGTGGAAGAAGTCATTTATTCCAATGATGACAACGGCTATGCAGTGTTTGAACTGGATGCAAACGATACCGGCATCATTACCTGCGTGGGTTATATTCCCTATATTAAGGTGGGGGAAATTTTGGTCGTCAGCGGAAAGTGGACCAACCACGTAAGCTATGGAGAACAACTCAAAGTGGAATATTTCGAACGCCAGGAGCCGACGGGAAGAGATGAGATTCTGTCGTATCTGTCTTCGGGTGTTGTGCGTGGTGTCAGAAAATCCACGGCGGAAAAAATAGTAAACCGCTTTGGAGAAGATACACTCCACGTCATTGTGGATATGCCGGAGCGGCTGGCGGAAATCAAGGGCATCAGCCTTGCCAAAGCGATGGATATCCAGGCGGCATATATGGAAATATTTGAAAAGGAACAGTTGATTTTATTTTTGCAGAAATTCAGAATTACCCCGAATTTTGCCGTGCGCATCTTTGACAGCTTTGGAGAGAATGCGCTTTCTATGATTCGGGAAAACCCCTATACACTTTGCGAGCGTGTCCGTGGGATCAGCTTTAAGACGGCGGACTCGGTGGCAGCGCATTTGGGGATTCGACCCGAGAATGAAAACCGCATCCGTTCAGGAATCAAATATACGCTTTCCTTTTATGCGGCAAGCGGAGGACACACCTATCTGCCACGCCCGATTTTAGTATCTCTGGCACAAAAGATGCTCGGTGTGGATAGTTTGGAGATCGAAAATGCCATCGTAGAGCTGTTGGTATCAGGCGGACTTGTGAGCGTACGAGGCGAAGAGGAAGAATGTATTTATCTTCCGTATTATTATGAATGTGAGCGAATGGTGGCTGACCAAATTCGTCTCTTGGCAGGAAAAATTACAAAAGACAAGCCTCAAAAGGATACCAAAGAAATCAAAGAACTGGAAGAGAAGTACGGGCTTACGCTGGAACAAAAGCAGAAAAATGCCGTTATCAGCGCATTGTCCTGCGGTTTTACTGTAATTACGGGCGGTCCGGGCACAGGAAAAACAACGACGATTCGCTTTATTATAGAGCTGCTCAAAAAGAGAGGTCATAAAATTGCACTGACCGCACCGACAGGCAGAGCCGCCAAACGAATGACGAGTGTGACCGGCGAGGAGGCAAAAACGATTCACCGTCTGTTAGAGCTTGGCTATACGGGCGAAGAGACAGAGCGGGAATATGTGCGTCTTTGCAGCACCCCACTCGATGCCGATGTGATTATTGTCGATGAGGTCAGCATGGTGGATATCGCTTTGATGCAGGCACTTTTGTCAGCAGTTCGCCCGAGCGTGCGGATTATTTTGGTTGGGGACAGCGACCAGCTTCCGTCTGTGGGTGCGGGCGATGTCTTAAAAGACGTGATCGCATCGGGGATTGTGCCCGTGATCCGATTGGATACGGTCTTCCGTCAGGCAGAAGAAAGTATGATTGTCGTTAACGCCCACCGCATCAATCGGGGAGAATACCCGATCTATAACGAAAAGGACAAGGACTTTTTCTTCCTCCATGAGCGTACGGGAGATGAAATTGCACGTGCGGTGGTCTCGTTGGTTTCAGAGCGCTTGCCAAGTGCCTACGGTTTTGACCCAATGCATGATATTCAGGTCGTTTCGCCAATGAAAAAGACGCCTGCGGGTGTCATAGAATTAAACCGAGCACTTCAGGAGGCTTTAAATCCGCCGGAGGAAGAAAAAAACGAAAGAGCCTTTCTTTCCCGCATCTTGCGTGAGGGTGATAAGGTGATGCAGGTGAAAAACAATTACGACATCGTCTGGGAAAGCGTCCATTCGGACAAAGAGGGTGTCGGAATCTATAACGGTGATATTGGTTTTATTTCCAAGGTGGATAAAAATACAGTTACGGTTATTTTTGATGATGAAAAACAGGTCGAATATCCCAACAGTATGTTAGAGGAACTGGAGCTTGCCTATGCCATTACGGTACATAAAAGTCAAGGCAGCGAGTTTCCCTGCGTGGTGCTTCCCGTGTTTCACGGAGCACCCATGCTGATGAACCGCAACCTGATTTATACGGCGATTACACGTGCCAAGGATTTTGTTACTTTAGTCGGCAAAAAAAGTGCAGTTGAAACGATGGTGGATAACGATTTTGAGGCCAAACGCTACTCAGGACTTTTGCGCCGGCTGACCGAGGAGAAAGCATAATGGAACATATTACAGAACAGGCAGTTACCGATTACCTCCGCAGAACTTTGCGTCCGGAGACGGGCAGACTGCACGAAATGGAAGAATACGCAAGGGAAAATTACATCCCGATTATCCAAAGGGAAGCGGGACGATTTTTATCCGTTTTGGTCGGTATCGTCAAGCCGAGGCGTATTCTGGAAATGGGGACGGCCATTGGCTATTCCGCACTTTTGATGGCCAACGCTTGCGAGGCACAAATCACAACGGTAGAACGAGAAGAAGAAATGTTCTGTCAGGCAATTGAAAACATCAGCGCCTGCGGGATGAAAGACCGTATCCGCTTGCTTCACGGCGATGCGGAAACTGAGGTGAGAAACCTTCCCGGTGGTTTTGACTTTATCTTTATTGATGCGGCAAAGGGACAGTCGCCGGTGCATTTTGCGTTGGCGCTCGAGAAACTTTCCCCCGGCGGCGTGATTGTTACGGATAATGTGCTTTATCGGGGTACGGTGGCAGATAAGTCGGATCGTAGCC
>JAZSOJ010000045.1:0-4995 GCA_045536855.1 Clostridia bacterium
ACAAAAACTCGGTATGAAAACCGTACCTTGTATCCGGCTTGACCCACGATTTGTTGATGTGATTATAAAACGATATGAAATGTTCACAGGAGTTCAGGCTTGTCTTATTGCTGATTTCTCTGTATAATATCCACATGAATAATGACAATTGGGCGAATGATGCTTGCTGGAGAGTAGAATATTTTGAATGCGAAAATTGTTCCGAAGCAGAAGCATTTGAATCGCATTTGATTGCGCTTTATGAAACTTGGAGATATTATAATAAAGCAAAGTGTGATTGGGGGGAAAACAGATGGCACGAACCGGGAGACCAACAATTGATTTTGATTTGAAGCAATTTCAAGACCTTGTCGGCCTTGGATGCTCACAAGAGGAAATATGCTGGTTTTTTCGAGATGAAACAGGAAAACCCGCAAATATCGACACGCTAACACGGTGGTGTAAGCGCACATTTGACATGACTTTTCAAGAGTATTTCCAGAAAAATGGCGGAATGGCGTTAAAAGTTAGGTTGCGCCGAAATCAACTTAAATTGTCAGAGAAGAGTGCGGCGATGGCGATTTGGCTTGGCAAGCAGTATTTGTGTCAAGTGGAAAAGCTGGAGGTAGCCGCTCCCGGGGCCGAATCCGCAATCGAACAAATTGCAAAACAGCTTTTTAGCGGTGAAAATGTAGGATAAATGGCCAAAATGTAGGATTGTGTAGGATAATTTTTGAAATTATCCTACATTTTTTTGCTAAAAAATCAAAATAAATCTAAAAAAAGTTTTTTTATTCCCCTATTTATATATTTATATTATTTTATATTATTTTTATTTATGTATGTTATGTATGATAATATTTCTATATAGAGTATATGATTTTTTTTTTTTGCGTAGTATATTAAAAAGGGAAAATGTAGTATATATCCTGCACGATTTGACTTTTTCGGGGCTATGGAGTACAGTGTTTTTATGGTGCAGATATCAGAAAAACAAAAAGAATTCCTGCTTTCCTCTCCGGCCAGAATAAACTTGCTGGAAGGCTCTGTGCGCTCCGGAAAAACGTGGATTAGTCTTGTCTGGTGGGCTATGTTTGTGGCCAGTATGCCACGGGACATGGAATTCTTGATGGTGGGGAAAACATTGACGACGCTCCGGCGAAATTGTCTTGGGCTCTTAAAGAAGTTGGAGCCGTCGTTTGATTTTAATATAGGCAATAAGCAGGGTTTTTTGTACGGAAGAACAATCTGGTTAGAAGGTGCGGACAATGAGGCCGCTGTGAATAAGATTCGAGGCATGACGCTGGCCGGAGCCTATCTTGATGAACTTACCCTGTTGCCGTCTGAATTCTATTATATGGCTCTTTCCAGGCTATCAGTAAAGGGAGCGAAACTTTGTGCCACGACAAATCCGGATAGTCCTACAAATTACGTCTATACAGATATAATCCAAAACAACGAAATAAACCGCCGGATTTTCAAGTTTCTCATTGAGGATAATACGTTTTTGGAGCCGGACTATGTTGCGGCGCTTAAAAAGGAATATGAGGCGGTGCCGAATTCTTATCAGCGGTTTATCCTTGGTGAATGGGTGCTGGCCGAGGGGCTTGTGTACAGATTTTTGGACGAGTATATTGTGGACGAAATCCCGAACGATGAAAGCGCTGTTTATTATGTGAGTATTGACTACGGAACGCAAAATCCGTTTTCTGCTGGCCTTTGGAGGTTATGCAAAGATAAGGCTATCAGGGTGAAAGAATATTATTACAGTGGGCGGAAGACGAACATACAAAAAACGGATGAGGAATACTGTGACGAGGTTGACAAGCTGTGCGATGGATATGCTATAAAGCAAGTTATAGTTGATCCATCAGCGGCTTCTTTTATTGCCGCCCTGCGCAAAAGGGGCTACAAAGTAATTGGCGCAAATAATGAGGTACTTGACGGAATAAGGCGGGTTGCCGTATATTTAGCAGAGGGAAATATTCGGATCCACAGAAGTTGCAAGAACAGCATAGCAGAGTTCGGGCTTTATAAGTGGGATGAAAAGGCAAGCAAAGATACGGTTGTGAAGGAAAACGATCACGCTATGGATGACATTCGATATTTTGCAAATACTGTTTTGAAATATCGAGTAAAAAAGAGGGAGTATGTTTCTATCTGGTAAAGGAGGCTTTGATCAATGGTTACATATCAAGATTTGATTGCTTTGGGGGAAAATGAGAAAGAGCGCATGGACTTTATGATTAAGGCCATTGCACAGCACAAAGGGAGCCTTGCGTACAGGATTGCTTATGATGCCGACTTGTATTACAGGCATTTAAATCCAACGATTATGAAGGCTCAAAAAATCATGTATGATTTAATGGGTAAGGCCGTTCCGGATGTGTATTCTGCAAATAATAAGATACCGTCACGGTATTACTTTTATTTTATCACACAGACAATTCAATTCCTTTTAGGGAACGGTATTTCTTTTGCAGAGGAGTCTACTGTTGATAGGCTGGGGCGCAAGTTTGACAGAGCTATCCAACAGGCGGCTGTTTTGGCCATGAATGGTGGCGTTAGTTTCGGGTTTTGGAACAATGACCATCTGGAAGTGTTCGGTCTTGCTTCCTCTACCGGGGATCCTGTTTTCGTTCCGTTATTTGACGAAGAGAACGGATATTTACGAGCTGGTATCAGATATTGGCAGATTGATGCGGCAAAGCCTCTCCGCTTGACTCTTTATGAAGAGGACGGATATACGGAGTATATCAAGCGGAAAGATGAGGATATGATGGTTTTGGCTGAAAAGCGGGACTATATCCAGATTGTGGAAAAGTCAGAGGCAACCGGAGAGATAATTTCAAACGGCGGAAATTATCCGGGCTTCCCGATTATCCCTCTTTATAACACTAACAAGCAATCGGAGCTTATCGGAAACAGAGAAACACTTGACGCTTATGACCTTATGGCATCTGCTCTGGTTAACAATGTAGATGATGGTAATCTGATTTATTGGATTATCAAGAATGCACAGGGAATGGATGACATTGATGATGTGAAGTTTGTCGAGCGTTTAAAGACCATTCATGTGGCGCATGTAGATGGTGATGCTGGTGTAGAGATTGACGCAAATCAAATTGAAGCGCCTTTTCAGGCAAATGAAACCGCTCTCTCCCGACTCCGGTCGCAGTTGTTTGATGACTTCATGGCTTTGGATGTGAAAGAGATTTCCGGCGGTGCTGTTACAGCTACACAAATCATGGCGGCTTATGAGCCGTTAAATCAAAAGACAGATTTGCTTGAAACGCAAATCACTGATTTTATTGAAACCTTGCTTGGTCTTTTAGGCATTGATGACCATCCCACTTATACAAGAAGCATGATTGTCAATCAATCGGAAGTCCTGCAAAACCTTATTTCTGCATCAAGTTATTTGTCGGAGGAATATTGTACGAAAAAGATTCTTGAAGTCTTTGGGGATATTGACAAATATCAAGATGTTATGGCGCAAAAAATTGATGAAGACATGGGCCGTTTGAGGGAGGATGATGAATATGTCTGATCAGGCGCACAAGAATACGGACAAATTACTGGATAAGACTGAACGCAGGATATCGAAAGTTTATAAACAGGCGCAAAAGGATATAGAGAAGAAAACTGAAAAATTCTTTGAGGATTTGGAGCGCAAGGAAAAGAAGAAATTGTCACAGCTTGCGGCAGGAAAAATAACGCAAGCGGAGTATGACAATTGGCGCAAGGGCCAGATGTTTACAGGCCAGCATTGGGAGGAAATGAAAAAGAGTATTTCTGCGGAGCTTCTTAATGCAAACCGGACTGCGGCGGCGTATGTAAACGGGACATTACCGGAGGTTTATGCGCTGAACTATAATGCAATAGGCGGAGTGCTAAAAGGATACTCATTTGAGCTTGTGGATGCGGCTACTGTGCGAAATCTGGCTATGTCTGAAAAGACACTTTTGCCATATAAAATAGTCGATGGAAAGAAGGATGAGCGCTGGAATACCAAAAAAGTCAATGCTGAAATCATGCAGGGGATTGTACAAGGAGAGAGTATCCCGAAAATAGCCAATCGGTTACAAAATGTAACCGAAATGAACAGGGCGAGTGCCGTGCGGAATGCCCGGACTACTGTCACGAGTGCGGAAAACAAGGGCCGTCTGGATAGTTACCATGAAGCAGAGGAAATGGGGATCGTGTTGAAAAAGGTGTGGATGGCCACGCACGATCCAAGGACACGGGAGGCGCATATAGAACTGGATGGCGTTGAAGTTGATGTGGACGAACCGTTTGTGAATGAATATGGTGAAATCATGTATCCGGGCGATCCTGATGCGGAACCTGCGAATGTTTATAACTGCCGGTGCACAATGGTCACAAGGATAGTGGAGTTTAAGAAAAAATGAGCGACATAAGAATTGACGTGACAATTGATTCGAATGTGGATTTATTTCGCAATGCCTTATACGAACAAATGGCCATGGCCTTGGAAGCAATTGGATTGTCTGCGGAAGGATACGCAAAGGCCGAATGTCCGGTAGACACTGGCCGTTTGCGCAGTAGTGTGTCGCATGCAAGAGACGACAATGCGGCGTATATAGGGACAAATGTGGAATATGCACCGTATGTAGAGTTGGGGACTTCAAGAATGGATGCAAGGCCATTTTTGCGCCCGGCGGCATCAGAACACTCTGATGAATATGAATCTATTGTAAAATCAGCCTTGACAGGCTGATACAAAAATGCTATTTTCAAAATAATCAAATCGGAAAGAAGACCGACCGAAGAAAAGGAGATTGAATTATGGCGTTAACACGGAAAATGCTGGAGGCTTTGAACATTGAGGATAAGGCTGTAGAGCAGATTATCGAGGCTCATTCTGAAACAGTCAAAGGGTTAAAAGACAAGTTGTCCGAAGCGCAGGAGAAGGCTGAAAAGTACGACGAAGCGCAAAAGGAACTTGAGAAACTCCAAAAGGATGATTACAAAGCCAAGTACGAAAAGGAGCAT
>JAZSOJ010000091.1:0-3031 GCA_045536855.1 Clostridia bacterium
CAAGCGGTCTAAGACACCGCCCTTTCACGGCGGTAACAGGGGTTCGATTCCCCTATGGGTCACCAAAAAGCAAGTAACACCAAAAGGTGTTGCTTGCTTTTTTATTATTTCGTGGGGAATCGAACCCTTGGAGCGTTATCCAAATTTTAATTTGGCTTATAACGCCCATACGAAAACGCCCCAAGAACACGGAGTGTGATTGGTTTGCGTTGACCGTTGAGAGGGTTTTTGCGGGGCCCTGTAGCTACGCCTGCTCTCTCATTTTTTTCTTTCTTTTATTTACATCCTTGCGTGGATATGATATAATATTGGTTGTTATTTTTTGGATATTTCCTCTGCACACTGCAGAGAATATGGATATAGGAGGTTTACATCATGAAAAAAATCAGAATCGGTATTGCAGGTTACGGTAATTTAGGCCGTGGCGTCGAGATGGCAATTGCACAAAATCCCGATATGGAATTGGTCGCTCTTTTTACCCGCCGTGACCCGAGTTCTGTCAAAACCGTAAGCGGCGTTCCTGTTTATGCGGTGGATGACGCCGAACGGATGAAAGAAAACATTGATGTTTTGATTTTATGCGGCGGAAGCGCTACTGACCTGCCCCAGCAGGGTCCGCATTTTGCTTCCATGTTTAATACCATTGACAGCTTTGATACCCACGCAAAAATTCCGGAATATTTCGCATCGGTTGATCGTGCCGCAAAAAATGCAGGTAAGACAAGCATCATTTCTGTCGGTTGGGATCCGGGACTATTCTCCTTAAACCGCTTATACTCCGAGGCCGTTCTTCCCTGCGGTGAAACCTACACCTTCTGGGGCAAGGGCGTGAGCCAAGGACATTCCGATGCAATTCGAAGAATCAGCGGTGTGAAAAATGCCATTCAGTACACCGTACCCGTGCCAGAGGCGGTAGACAAGGCAAGAAGCGGCGAGAATCCAACGCTTTCCAGCCGTGAAAAACACACCCGTGAATGCTTTGTTGTGTTGGAAGATGGCGCAGACGCAAAAAGAATCGAAAACGAAATTAAAACCATGCCGAACTATTTTGCCGATTATAATACGACCGTTCATTTTATCAGCGAGGATGAATTTTCCCGTGAGCACAAGGCGATGCCTCACGGCGGTTTTGTGATCCGAAGCGGAAAAACCGGTGTAAACGAAGAAACTTCGCAGATCATTGAGTACGGCTTAAGCCTCGGCTCCAATCCGCAATTTACCTCCAGTGTTTTAGTCGCCTACGCACGTGCAACATACCGCTTAAATCAAAAAGGCGACATCGGTGCAAAATCTGTTTTGGATATTGCTCCTGCTCTGCTTTCTCCGAAAGCTGCAGAAGAACTCAGAAAAGAATTATTATAAAAAACAAAAAACGCCCGTCGGCACAATTCGCCGACGGGCTTCTTTTTTATTCTTCGTTCAAACATTCAAACGTTGTTTCTACCGCTTCTGCATCAGGCTTTTTGGTAAAGGCGCTGACAATCGGAACAACGAGAAGCGAAACCGCCATTGCCGAAACACCCATTTCCGGCGATGCCGCTGCCGCAGCAGAAAAATCAGCGCTGAGCGTAATGACAAGAGTCGAAATTCCAACCGTCAAAAGTCCGCCAAGCATCCCTGCATAAGCACCTGCCTTGGTAATCTTTTTGGAGAACAAACCCCAAATGTAAGGTCCGATAAAGCAACCGGAAACCACACCCCAGGAAAAAGACATCAAGCTGACGATAATCGGGATGTTCTGGGTTGCAAAAATAAATGAGCACGCCACAAACGCAAGACACAGGATACGAGTTAAAAGTACCTGGCTTGCCGGTTTGACTTCTTTCTTACAAAGAGACGGAATAAGGTCTACCGAAACCGCAGACGCAGAGGTTAAGACCACCGCCTGCAGCGTTGACATCGAAGCCGAAAGTAGAAGAACTACAATAATGGCAAGAAGAATGATGCCAAGCATTCCGTTTCCTAAAACCTCCATCAAAAGCGTCGGAATGACAGAGTCGATGCCTCCCTCCGGAAGCACGCCGCCGAGAATCAATCTTGAGGTACTGCCGACTAAGTATGCTCCGCAACCGATGATGATACAAAAAACAGTAGAGATCACCGTTCCACGCTTAATTGCGCCCGTATCCTTGATCGCATAAAACTTACCGAGCATTTGCGGAAGTCCCCAGGTACCAAAACTGGTCAGCATAATATTAAAGCAAAGGAACTTAAAGGACGAACCTCCAAAAATATTCGTTAGTTGTGCCCCCGTGGTTGGATTGGGATCTCCCGGCAAAGATTCAAAGTTGGCAAGGTTTGTGATGAGTCCCGAAAGGCCGCCGACGCTTTCATGTCCAAGTGTTGCACAAACAAGCAGTACAACGCCGACAATCATAACCACACCCTGAATCAAATCGGTGTATGCCGTTGCGATATATCCTCCGGCAACAAGGTAGATGCCGGTCAAACACGCAATGAGGAGCATCCAGACCCAAGTTTCAACCCCGGGGAATATTGCGCTAAAGAGCGAGCCCAATCCCTTATATACAGCGGCAGAATACGGAACCAGAAAAATAAAGATAACCACCGCCGCCAAGATTTTCATTCCTTTAGAACCATAACGTTTTTCAAAAAATTCAGAGATGGTTTTGGCATCCAGTTTTTTGGTCATCTTTCGGGTACGATTTGCAAATAAGATCCACGACAAAAGGCATCCTAAAATTGCATTGCCGACACCAATCCAAATGCTTCCAAGACCGATGTTCCACCCATGCTGACCGGCATATCCGACAAAAACGACCGCTGAAAAATAAGTCGTCCCATAACCGAAAGCGGTCATCCAGGCACCAACATTTCTTCCGCCGATTAAAAAGCCGTCTAAAGTTTTTGATTTGCCGTAACTGACAACCCCTGCCACTACCATGATGACTGCATAGATGAAAAGCGCCGCCAGTGTGAAGATTTGTGCTTCTTGCATGATTTTTTCCTCCTTAAAATTTCGGCTTACGCAGGGCGTTTTTGCAAATAAAAAACGCCCTCCGCATTCCGA
>JAZSOJ010000073.1:0-3374 GCA_045536855.1 Clostridia bacterium
GCTATTTTTAATCCGAGTACATATGAAGAAATGGGTTATGGGGAAATTGGCGAGGTATGCATGAATGGTCCGGCAAAAATGCTTCATTATGGAGGATATAATGCATCAGATTTAACGGAACGAACCTTAGTAACACATCCGGATGGGACAACTTGGTTACATACCGGTGACAGTGGGTATATTACAGAACATGGAATTATACATATTCTCGGGAGAGGACGTCCGAAAAGATTTGGTGGCGGGGATTTATTTATGATGCGGATGGAGAGTCGAGTGGTGGAAACAAGCGGAGTGAAAGATGCGTTTTTTTGTTTTGTGCCAGATCGGGAGAATGAAGGATTTTTTGTGCCATACTTGTATGTTGTTTTGGACGAAGGAGAATGCTTGGAGAACGTGAAAATGCAGATTTTGAAGAAGCTTGAGCCTCATGAATATCCGGTGGAAATTCGTGTGATTAAGGAACGGCCGTATTTTCACTTTAAGCTGAACAGAAAGGAACTTATTGCGGAGATATTAGAAAAAAACACTTAAAAATAGGGAAATAGGCATGTGTAGAGTTGCATAAGGCAAGATATAATAACTAAATGAAAATAATTTTAAACAAAATGTAATTTATATATTGCATTTTGCAAAAAGATATGATATACTGTATCCAGAACAAGAGAAAACCTGGGTCTTTTTGTCGTAGCTTTTTAATTTAAAGGAGGAAACAGTATGTCTAAGAAAATGAGAAAGAATCAGCCGGATGAGCGTATCCAGAAGGAGACCAACCGTCTGGCGGGAAAATTGTTTTATGTAATGAGTGCGTTGTTGGTAATTTCCCTGGTGGTAAAGTGTTGCTTTCAGTTACCGGTGTATGTGTATGCGTTGGAGATTGTGGGTTTAGTTGCAGGCTTTGCGTATTTTCTGATACGGGATGCAAAGTTTGGTATTCTTGGCGTGAAGAACAAGGACGAGGCGCTGAAGGAAATTCATAATGAAACCATGACAAAGGCAATGATGGTGCAGTTTTGGGTTATGATCATAGGAGAGTGTATTCCGATGATTGTTTGTGCCTATAACGAGACGGTGGCGCAGTATTTTTGGTGGTTTACAAGTTACCTGTTGATTTTCTTCCCGGTTGCACTGATTTTCACCATTGTAGCTCTGAAAAAGGGTTGGCTTGTTTGGGGAAATAAAAAGCAGGAGCAGGCTGGTAAGAAGAGATTTGTGGCAACCTTGCCATTGGGCGCATTGCTGTATGGTGTTCTTTTTGAGGCAATGAGTGGTTTTAAGCATGTATACCATGACGGTGCGTTTGATGGGAAAGGCATTTTGACAATTCTTCTTATGTCTGTAACTTGGGGTGTTCTGTTCGGTTTGTTTATGCTTGGTGCAATGAAGTTTTCCGGAAAGCAGGCAGAAAAGTGTGTGCCGGAGGAGGATTCCGAGGCCGGAGAGCAGGAGGTGCGGTAAATGAAAAATAAGCGCATGAAAATTGCCAGGGTGGAATGCGACCTTACCCAGGAGCAGTTGGCAGAAAAGATTGGCGTAACGAGACAAACCATTGGTCTTATCGAGGCGGGGAATTATAATCCGAGTATCAGTTTGTGCATTGATATTTGTAAAGCATTAAATCGGACCTTGGATGAACTGTTCTGGCCGGTGGAGTAGGAATTTAAAATTTGTACTTGACATTCGGTTTTTTCGGTGCTATACTCAGAAAAAATGAAACGAGGTAGCTACGATGAATCAGAACGGTCAACTTACAAAGTTGAATAGGGACGACGATAGGTAGCGCTTGTATCTGTGAAGTGTCATAGGTGCAAGCGCTTTCAGTGTTGTGCCTATGTGGAATAGAAGCTATATGCGAGGAGCCACATAAGGTAGATATATTTTCTGCTTTGTGTGGCTCCTTTTTTCCGTGCAGGCAAAGTGAGCATAGAAGAGCTTTTAAAAGCTTGCTTCCAAAAAGCTCTGATCATGCGAACGCGCCCACGACCGAGCGGCTGTGCCGCGAGGTGCGTGGGTAAGCACGTAGCGCGAGGCCTGCACGCAACAACACAGAAAAGGAGTTTACTTATGAAAAAACAAAATCCTATTTTTAATATGGTTCTATCGGCCTTATTTTTGGCAATGGCATATGTGTTGCCGTTCTTTACGGGACAGATTCCGCAAATCGGAGCGATGCTTTGTCCAATGCATATTCCGGTGTTGCTTTGCGGATTTATTTGCGGTTGGCCGTGGGGACTTACAGTCGGTGCGATTGCTCCGTTACTACGTTCCGTGACACTGGGAATGCCACCGTTATTCCCGACAGCTGTATGCATGGCATTTGAACTTGCAACTTACGGAGCCATAGCGGGACTGATGCACAAGATGTTGCCGAAGAAGAAAGGATTTCTTTCTGTTTGCCTCCTTTATGTTTCTCTTTTGGCAGCAATGATTGCGGGGCGTCTGGTATGGGGCGCAGCAATGTTTATTTGCCTTGGAATTAATGGCGGAAGCTTCGGCTTTTCCGCATTTTTTGCTGGGGCGGTTATCAATGCCATTCCGGGGATTATTGTGCAGATTGTGTTAGTACCGGTGATTGTGATGGTATTGGAGCATGTGAAACGTTCCAATATATAAAGTGAAATTCAGATTGGAAGTAGTGAAGATGAAAAGACGGGAAGAAACGAAGAATGCTTTGCGGCAGCATTGCGAAAAGTATCCGAAGCTTGCGGTTACGGATTTGTTTAAGTTTTTATATCAGAGTTCTTTCGGGTGCGAGCATTTGGTATCCTCTCCGGAAGCGGCAGCAGACTATATCGAGCAAGAGTATAAAACGGCTTGCCTCAAAAACGACCAACCGATAGAACCGTTGGACGGTACGTATAGCCGCGTCCCCCTGTCCTACTTAAATACAGGACTTTGTGCCGATACGCTTGCTAGTCTCTTTGTCGCTTCATCGCGAAAAGAAGAAAACGGCACGACCGCCTTACTCCAAAAGTTAGCTGTCGCCGAAGACCTCATCCGCGAAGGGGCTCTCCCTTTTTCCTTGTGCGAATTTACAAAAGCCATGGAAGAATGGGCGGAAAAGGGATATCCGGCCATCCATCATTCCGACGCATTTAGAGCCGCCTACCATCCGGCGTATCGCGTCATCGCAAACAGCTATATTCCCTTCCTCCCCCTTTTGACAGCCATCGACAACCGGCTTGCAGACGGGCCGCTCATCGTTGCTGTCGAAGGCGGTAGCGCAAGCGGAAAGTCGACGTTGGGGACGCTGCTCCATAAGTTTTACGCCTGCACGGTATTTCACATGGACGACTTCTTCCTCCAAGCATCGCAACGTACGCCGGAGCGTTTTAGCGAAATCGGCGGCAATATTGATTGGGAACGCTTTTTATCCG
>JAZSOJ010000020.1:0-3290 GCA_045536855.1 Clostridia bacterium
GGTCAATCGGGTCGTTGAGCTCTGAGTATGCATTTGCCATTTCCCAACCGTTCATAAAGAACTCAAAACGCTCTACGTAATTCGGATCCTCCGGCTTTTTCTTTGTGAGCGGCGAAATTTCAATCGGATGGTCCATAACAAAGGTCGGCTGAATGAGATGCTCTTCTGCGAACTGCTCAAAGAACAGGCTTAAGATATCGCCTTTCTGATGACGGTCCTCAAATTCTACATGATGTTCTTTTGCAACTGCACGAGCTTCTTCTAAGGTATGAATTTCATCAAAGTCAACACCTGCATATTTCTTTACAGCATCTACCATGGTAATGCGTTCAAACGGCTTACCCAAATCCATTTCAATGCCGTTATAAACAATTTTGGTTGTGCCGAGAACTTCTTGCGCAATATGTCGGTACAGATTCTCGGTCAAATCCATCATGCCGTGATAATCGGTGTATGCCTGATAGAGTTCCATGAGTGTAAATTCCGGATTATGACGGGTATCTAAACCTTCATTTCGGAAAACTCGACCGATTTCATATACACGCTCCAAGCCGCCGACAATAAGTCTCTTTAAGTAAAGCTCCAATGAAATGCGAAGCTTAAAGTCCTCGTCTAATGCGTTGAAGTGCGTCTCAAACGGACGGGCAGCCGCACCGCCGGCATTGGATACCAGCATCGGTGTTTCTACTTCCAAAAATCCCTGAGAGTTTAAGTAATTACGAATCGTTGCGATAATTTTGGAACGTTTAATAAAGGTATCTTTTACTTCAGGGTTCATAATGAGGTCAACATAACGCTGGCGGTATCTGATATCCGTATTGGTCAAACCATGGAATTTTTCCGGAAGCGGAACCAAGGATTTTGAAAGCAGGGTATACTCCGTTACTTTAATGGAAATTTCCTCGGTTTTCGTCTTGAATACTTCGCCCTTTACACCGAGAATATCACCAATATCGAGTTTTTTGAAATCGTCATATGCATCTTCCAGCATATCTTTTTTTACAAACAACTGAATTTTGCCGGAAAGGTCTGCCAAATCGCAGAACATAACCTTACCCATGCCACGTTTTGACATTAAGCGGCCAGCAATGCTTACAGTTTGACCCTCAAAGGTCTCAAAATCTGATGTGATTTGTGCTGCGTGATGCGTGCGGTCATATTTAACTTCGCAGAACGGGTCACGGCCTGCGTTTTGTAAATCTGCGAGCTTTTCTCTGCGTACACGCAAAATCTCGTTCAGATCAGTTTCGGTTTCATGTGTCTTTTGTTGTTCCTGCATGATGTTCCTCCTAAAAAACGTTATACATTGTCTATTATACTACAAAAATCAAAGCTTGTAAATAAATAATTGAAAAAGCTTATAATTAAAGTAATAAAATGCAATATATTAAGTAAAAAACTATCGAAAACATATTGATTTTTTCGAAGAAAATGATATAATATGATAAATAGGTAATATGTGTACATAATTGTAGTTTTAATATATCATTTTTGAGGCGGTGTAATGAGTGGAGAAAATAGTTGTTTGTGGGGGCAAGCAGCTACACGGTGAAGTAACCATCAGTGGAGCAAAAAATGCTGCTGTTGCAATTATACCTGCGGCTATTTTGGTTGACGGTGTTTGCGTGATAGAAAATGTGCCGAATATCCGTGATGTCCATGTAATTGTCGGCATCATGGAGCACATGGGAGCAAAAATTGAATTTTTAGATAAATATACATTACGCATTGATTGTTCGTCGATGGATAAGCAGACGGCGCCACAGGACATGGTTCGTAAGATGCGTGCATCTTATTACTTGATAGGTGCTCTTTTGGGCCGTTTCCGCAAGGCGGAAATTGCGATGCCCGGCGGATGTAATTTTGGTTCCCGACCGATCGACCAGCACATCAAAGGATTCCGTGCGCTTGGAGCTGAGGTTGTTTGCGAAGGAATGGTAAAAGCGTCAGCAAAAGAGTTGCTTGGCACATCAGTATATTTAGATATTGTAAGCGTAGGTGCAACCATCAATGTTATGCTTGCAGCTGTGCTGGCGAAGGGAAATACAACCATTGAAAATGTCGCAAAAGAACCGCACATCGTGGATCTTGCAAACTTCTTGAATGCGATGGGTGCAGATATCAAAGGTGCCGGAACGGATGTGATCCGTATCCGAGGCGTAGAAAAGCTTAAGGGCGGCACCTATTCTATTATTCCTGACCAAATTGAGGCGGGAACCTTTATGATTGCCGCTGCGGCAACGGGTGGCGATGTGTTAGTTAAAAACGTTATTCCGAAGCATATGGATTCCGTCAGCGCAAAGCTGATTGAGATGGGTGCCGAAGTGGAGGAATTAGACGATGCAATTCGTGTCAGGGGTACTGGCATTATAAAAAGGGTGAATGTAAAGACCTTGCCGTATCCTGGATTTCCGACAGATATGCAGCCGCAGATTGTGGCTCTTTTGTCGGTTGCGGAGGGCACCAGTATCGTGACGGAAAGTGTATGGGATTCTCGTTTCCAGTATGTCGATGAATTGAGACGAATGGGCGCAGATATCCGTGTAGACGGCAAAACGGCTGTTATCAATGGCGTGCGCAGTTTAGAAGGGGCGAGCGTCAGCGCAACAGATTTGCGTGGTGGAGCAGGGATGGTTATTGCCGGTCTGATGGCAAAAGGAACGACAGAAATCCGTGAAATCCAGCATATCGATCGTGGATATGAAAAAATGGAAGAAAAGTTTAAAGAACTTGGTGCAGATATTTGTCGTGTGATTGAATAAAAAGGATAAAATAAACTATACTGATATAGAGGAGACTTTGACATGAAAAACGGTAAAATCATTTTGGCAGGATTCGGTGGACAGGGCATTTTGTTTGCCGGCAAGGTTATGGCATATTCCGGCCTAAAAGCAGAACGTGAGGTTTCTTGGCTTCCGTCTTATGGTCCTGAAATGCGTGGAGGCACAGCAAATTGTCATGTTGTTGTATCGGATAGCCCGGTTGGCTCGCCGATTATTCCGAATCCGGATATTTTGATTGCAATGAACCGCCCGTCGTTAGATAAATTTGAAGAACTGGTGGAAGCAGATGGTTATATCATTTATGACAGTTCTTTGATTGACAGAGATGTTGAGCGTAAGGATATCAAAGTGTTCCCAATTCCGGCAACGCAGATGGCGATGGAAGCGGGACTCGATAGTTTGGCTAATATGGTTATCGTAGGTAAGGTTTTGAAAGAAACCGGCATCTACACACTTGAGGAAATCCAAAAAGGCTTAGAAAAGAGCGTTCCGCCGAGTAAGGCAACC
>JAZSOJ010000107.1:0-6608 GCA_045536855.1 Clostridia bacterium
CGCTCCTGTGAATATGTGTTGTCTATACCCGGAATGACCATATGCTCCATAAAGTTTTTGATAAATGTAGACTTTCCTGTACGTACCGGCCCTACAACACCAACGTAAATATCACCTTGAGTTCGTTGTGCAATATCTGCATATATATTGTATCCTTCCAATGTGTGTGCCTCCTTTTCTTCGATTCCGCTTTTTCAATATATGTATATTGGGTGCTTGTATCCTTTATGCTCATTTTTTTATAAAAAATACCTTTTTCATAAAAAGAGACAATTGGTCTTTTGTTTGACATTTTTTCCTCTCGGTAGTATAATTTAGGAGGAAAAGGGGAGATAGGAATGAATATCAGTAAATTATTCGGAAAAAAGAAAACGGTATATTCCTTTGAAGTATTTCCGCCGAAAAAGCAAAGCTCGATCGAAACGGTCTATGACACCTTAGAATCGCTCGGAGACTTATCTCCGGACTATATCAGCGTGACTTACGGCGCAGGTGGCAGTGTGCGTGAAAATAAAACCGCTGAGCTTGCCAAGACGATTAAGGAAAAACTGAAAATTGAGCCTCTGGCGCACCTGAGTGGGATCAACTCCACCAAAGAAGAAGTGTTGACGGTACTCAATCATTTAAAAGAACTGAATGTCAAAAATATTCTGGCGTTGCGGGGCGATGTTTCAAAGGACGGCATGACGGCCGGCGATTTTCGCTATGCGCAGGATCTGATTCGATTTATCAAAGAGCAGGGCGATTTCTGTATTGCGGCGGCGTGCTATCCGGAAAAACATCTGGAGGCAAAGACGCTCGAGGAAGATATTCTGCACCTGAAGGAAAAAGTGGATTTGGGCGTGGGACACTTGGTCACGCAGCTTTTTTTCGATAACGGAAATTTCTACGATTTTATGGATAAGATTCGCCAAAAAGGAATCGACGTCCCCGTAACGGCGGGGATTATGCCGATTACCAGTGCGGCACAGATTGAAAAAATGGTACATATGTGCGGTGCTAAGATTCCTGAGGCATGCCGGAAAATGATTGAGCGTTACGGCGATGACCCGATGGCCATGCGTGACGCCGGCATTATCTATGCAACCAATCAAATTATGGATTTGGTGGCAAACGGCGTGGAGGGAATTCATATCTATACCATGAATAACCCTTATGTTGCCCGTAAAATTACGCTTTCGATCGGGAGCCTGATTTATGATTAAACATATTTGTGAAGAAGAGGTCCTGCGCTATTTGGGATATCCGTCCCCCCAAAATGCGGATTCTGCAGTTCTTTCTCTGATTGAGGAGTGCAAACAAGAGCTGATTTCATCCGTTTGCCCCAAAACCATCTACCGACGCTTTGGAGTCACGTTTGAAACAGATGCGGTTTGCTTGCAACATTCCGACGTACGATTTTTGGGAGACTCCATTTACCGGCATCTGTCGGGAGCAAACGAATGCGTCGTGATGGCGGCGACGCTCGGGAATGAGGCGGAGCGTATGATTAAGAAAGCCGGGCTTTCTTCTGCATCCAAAGGGCTCATCATGGATGCCTGCGCGACGGCATTTATAGAGGCGGTTTGTGATAACTTAGAAAAGGAAATCAATCAAACAGAGGGCATCTGCAATTTCAGATTCAGCCCCGGTTACGGTGACTTTCCCATCACACAGCAAAAGGAGATTTTAGCTTTGCTGGACGCAGAAAAGCGCATCGGTCTTTATGCGAGTGGTGCGCATCTGTTGATTCCGAGAAAATCGGTAACAGCGGTTTTGGCACTGGGGAAGAACGAAAAAATGACGGAGAATAAGTGTAATCAATGTGTGAATAGAGAAGGATGTGCATTTCGAACCTATGAAAGCTGATTTATTAAAAAAACTCGGCACAGAGCTTTTGTTTTTTGACGGAGCGTTTGGGACAGAACTCCAAAAAAAAGGTCTTAAGCTGGGCGAGATTCCGGAAACCTTAAATATCACCCGTCCGGATGTGGTGCGTGAAATTCACGAAAGCTACCGTGGGGCAGGTGCTGACATTTTAACGGCAAACACCTTCGGTGCAAACCGCCTCAAGCTTGCAGGAACAGGCGTTAGTGTTTCCGAGGTGGTATCTTCTGCGCTTTCAATTGCGAAAGAAGTCATAAAAGATGATGGCTTTGTTGCATTGGATATAGGCCCTTTGGGTGAACTTTTGGCACCGGTGGGCACGCTTTCCGTTGAGGATGCTTACGATATTTTTCGGGAAATTATGGTTTTAGGAGAACAAAATGGTGCTGATTTAATTCTGATTGAAACGATGACCGATGTATCGGAACTCAAAACAGCATTGCTTGCGGCGAAAGAAAACACCTCACTTCCCGTGTTCTGCTCGATGAGCTTTGAAGAAAACGGGCGAACCTTTATGGGCACATCGGTTTCCGCTATGGCACTTACGCTGGATGCCCTTTGCGATGCAATTGGAATTAACTGCTCCTTAGGGCCAAAGGAAATTCTTCCTTTGGCAGAGGAGCTTGCCAAATATACAAAAAAGCCGATGTTTGTTCAGCCGAATGCGGGACTACCGCATGTGGAAAATGGCGTGACCTGCTTTGATGTATCGGCGGACGAATTTGCCGAATGGATGATTTTATATCAAAACATCGGTGTCTGTGCATTTGGTGGTTGCTGCGGAACGACACCTGCACATATCAAAAAGACAATAGAAAAACTGAAAGGCTTAACGCCTGCGGTGCGTCAAATAAAAGGGCAAACACTCGTTTGTTCGGCGACAAAAACCGTTTTTGTAGACGGTGTGCGTGTGATTGGTGAGCGCATTAACCCTACGGGCAAAAAGCGCTTAAAGGAAGCCTTAAAAGATAAAGATATGGATTTTATTCTGCGCCAGGCGCTGGAGCAACAGGAGGCGGGCGCAGAGATTTTGGATGTCAATGTCGGTCTTCCCGAAATTGATGAAAAGGCGATGATGACAGAGGTGATCACGGCACTCCAGACCGTGACCGATTTGCCGCTTCAAATTGACTCCACCAAGGCAGAGGTCGTTGAGGCAGGTCTTCGGGCGTGTTGTGGCAAGCCGATTGTCAATTCCGTCAATGGTGAGGACAAGGTGTTGGATGAAATTCTGCCGCTGGTTAAAAAATACGGTGCTTTGGTGATTGGTCTCACCTTGGATGAAAACGGAATTCCCAAAATGGCAGAGGATAGAGTAAAAATTGCAGAAAAGATGTTAAACCGTGCACTTTCCTACGGTATTCCCAAAGAAGATGTCTTGATAGACTGCTTGACGCTGACCGTTTCGGCGCAGCAGGAGGATGCCAAAGAAACACTCCGTGCAGTGCGGATGGTGAAAGAAGAGTTAGGGCTTAAGACAGTGCTCGGCGTGTCCAATATTTCCTTTGGACTTCCGAGAAGAGATATTGTCAATGAAGTCTTTTTGGCAGAGGCGCTTTCGGCGGGACTGGATCTTCCGATTATCAATCCCAACAGCGAGGGAATGCGAAAGGTCGTCGATGCACATCGGGTGCTTACTAATATAGACAAAGGCGCAGAGACGTATATCGAACGCTATAAAGACACCGTAGCACAGGAAATTATGGGGGAAAAGGCCCAAGCCACGCAAGAAGAAACCGCAGAGGGTCTGATTGCTGTTGTGGTGCGTGGTCTTCGTGATGAGGCACGCATAGAAACCGAGAAACTGCTTGCCGAGACAGATGAAATGACGGTTATCAATAACTACCTCATCCCTGCGCTTGATATGGTCGGCGAGCGTTATGAAAAGGGCAGTATTTTCCTGCCACAGCTCATCGCTTCGGCAGAAACGGTCAAAGCCTCTTTCGAGGTGCTCAAGGAGAGAATAAAATCGGATGGAGAGAGTATCAGCAAGGGCACGATTGTCCTTGCAACCGTTAAAGGTGATATCCATGATATCGGGAAAAATATCGTAAAGGTCATTTTGGAAAACTACGGCTACCGCATCATTGATTTAGGCCGTGATGTAGCAAAGGAAACCATTTTGGAGACAGTGAAAGAGTATCGTGCACCGCTGTTAGGTTTAAGCGCACTGATGACCACAACGGTACAAAGTATGGAAGAGACTATTTTACTGGTGAAAGAACAATGCCCGCAAACGAAAATTATGGTTGGCGGCGCAGTGCTTACCGAAGATTACGCAAAGAAAATCGGTGCAGACTTTTATGCAAAGGATGCGAAAGTTGCCTCCGAGGTAGCAAAGAAAGTATTTGAATGAAAAAAGGGCTGTGACCGTATGGTCACAGCCCTTTTCTGTATGCCGACGGCGTTGTTTCCGTTTTTGCCTTAAATGTTTTAATAAAATAGCTTAAGTCATTAAATCCGCAGGTATAGGCGATATTCGTAATGGAGTCATCGGTTTCCGTCAGAAGTTTTTTGGCACGCTCAATGCGGTGTGTGTTCAGGTACTCAAACGGGGTCTGATGTGTCAGCTCCTTAAAGGCGGAGCAAAAGTATTTGGAAGACATTCCCGCAGCCTGAGAGATTTCCTCTAAGGAAAGCTGTTGCTGATAATTTTTTCGCATATAGGAGATGGCCTTTTTCAGCTTAACAATTCGTTTATCACATTGCGAATAGGGCAGGGCAATCTGATTTTGATACCGTCCTTTTTTGATGATGGCACCAAAAAGACCATAGAGTGCAGCGATGACCTCAATATGATAATATTCATAGGTCGTTTTAAGAGAATCAAACAAACGGCCTGCAGCAGTGATAATTTCTTCGTCGTCCGAATATACCTCATCTAAAAGGATGTTGCCGGAAAGTAACTCTTCACAGAAACTGCGTGTTTGTGAAACGGGAGAAAACAATCCCTCCGGCTGAAGCACAATATCCTCATATACGCAACCTGACGGCTGTGCGCCGTGTACAAAATCAGGGTTGATAATAGCAATGGCACCTTGTTTTAAGCGGTGCTCTGTGTTGTTGATGCTGAGCGTGAGCTCGCCCGACAAAACTCGGATAATTTCCACCGCACTGTGCCAGTGATGTGCCATGTGATAGCGGGGATGATGCTCGTCCACACGGTAGAGTTCAATGGTAAATTCACCGGTTCCCCGGTGCAGTATTTCATTATAAGCCATACTTCCTCCAAAATCTGAATATTATTATACTTTAGTCTATTATATTACAAGTATTAAAGAGAAATCAAGTATAAAATTATATTTAACAGGGATAAAATTTTATTTGCATAGGAGGTTTTTATCATGGCAAAAAGTAGATTAATCGGCGATTACCCGGTTATCGGTATTCGTCCTACCATTGACGGTAGAAGAGGACCCTTGAAAGTAAGAGAATCCTTGGAAGTTCAGACGATGAATATGGCAAAGGCGGCAGCTGAGCTGATTTCTTCGAACCTGAAATATTCTAACGGCGAACCGGTAAAGGTTATTATCGCAGATACGACCATCGGCCGTGTTGCAGAAGCTGCAGCATGTGCTGATAAATTCAAAAAAGCAGGCGTTGACATCACCTTAACCGTAACTCCTTGCTGGTGCTACGGCTCTGAGACGATGGATATGGACCCCTTAACCATCAAAGGTGTTTGGGGCTTTAACGGAACTGAGCGCCCGGGTGCCGTATACCTTGCGGCAGTTTTGGCAAGCCATGCACAAAAAGGCCTGCCGGCATTTGGTATTTACGGCCACGATGTTCAGGATATGACGGATACGTCTATCCCGGCAGACGTTGAGGAAAAGATTTTGAGATTCGCCCGTGCCGCTGTTGCAGCTGCAACGATGCGAGGCAAGTCCTACCTGCAGATTGGTTCTGTATGTATGGGTATCGGCGGTTCCATCATCGACCCGGCATTTATCGAAGAATACCTCGGAATGAGAGTTGAGTCTGTTGACGAGGTAGAAATCATCAGAAGAATGACAGAGGGTATCTATGACAAAGCTGAGTTTGAAAAGGCGCTGGCTTGGGCAAAAGAGAAGTGCAACATGGGCTTTGACAAGAACCCTGTAGATATGCAGAGAAGTGACGCCGAGAAAGAAGAACAGTTTGCTTTCGTTGTTAAGATGATGTGCATCATCAAAGACTTAATGAACGGCAATGCAAATCTTCCGGAAGGCTGCGAAGAAGAAAAAGTTGGTCACAACGCAATCGCAGCAGGTTTCCAGGGTCAGAGACAGTGGACGGACTTCTATCCGAACTGTGACTTCCCGGAAGCTATGCTTAACACTTCCTTTGACTGGAACGGCGCAAGAGAGCCGTACATTCTGGCTACCGAAAACGATGTATTAAACGGTTTGGGTATGCTGTTCGGTAAGCTCTTAACCAACCGTCCGCAGATGTTTGCCGATGTCAGAACCTACTGGAGCAGTGATGCCGTAAAGAGAGCTGCCGGTTATGAAATCACCGGTAAAGCAAAAGAAGCTGACGGCTTTATCCATTTGATTAACTCCGGTGCATGCTGCTTAGATGCCTGCGGCGAAGTAAAGGATGAAAACGGTAACGGCGTAATGAAGCCGTGGTATGAAATGACCGAGGCAGATCAGGATGCTGTTATGGCAGCTACCACCTGGAACATGGCTGACCTTGGCTACTTCAGAGGCGGCGGTTTCTCCTCCCGTTTCTTAACGAGAGCTGAAATGCCGGCAACC
>JAZSOJ010000180.1:0-3505 GCA_045536855.1 Clostridia bacterium
CGTTGCCATTTAGGCGGTAATATCGGCACGCCTTTGATGACCAAAGCCTGTGATATGGATGCGTCTGATTTTGCGGTTCTCGAGCTTTCAAGTTTTCAGCTCCATACAATGAAAAAAAGCCCTGACGTTGCGGTGATAACAAATATTACACCAAATCATCTGGATATGCATAAAGATTATCAGGAATACATCGATGCAAAAAAAAATATTATGCTTTATCAGCATTCGGAGAATACATTGATTCTTAATTCAGATAATGAAGTAACAGCTTCTTTTGCTGCCGAGGCGAATGGAAAGTTGCTTACTTTCTCCCGAAAAAACTCCCACGCCGATATTTACTTTGACGGCAAGAACATTTGCTTGGGCGCAAAGCCCATCCTTTCCTGCTCGGACATCAAAATCCCGGGAATGCACAATGTGGAAAATTATATGGCGGCAATTGCCGCAACCCTGCCTTGGGTCAGCCCAAAAACCATTTTGTCGGTAGCTAAAAGTTTTGGCGGTGTTCCCCACAGAATTGAGCTTGTGCGCACGCTTTGCGGCGTCCGTTACTATAATAGCTCCATCGACTCTTCGCCGAACCGCACCATAAACACCCTGAAAGTTTTCTCCGAGCCGGTCATTTTAATTGCCGGCGGCAAAGATAAAGGAATCCCATATGACGAAATTGGTCCGATCATCTTGGAAAAATGTAAGGCACTCATTTTGATCGGCGCCACTTCAGATGTCATCGAAGCTGCCGTAAAAAAAGCGGCACAAAACAACACGGATCGAAAACTGCTTCCCATATACCACGAAAAAGAATACTCCGCTGCCGTAGCTCGTGCAAAATCTTGCGCAAGCGATGGCGATGTCGTTGTCCTTTCAAACGCAAGTACAAGCTTTGATATGTTTGCAAATTTTGAAGAGCGTGGCAATTTATTTAAGGAGCTGGTAGAAAAACTATGAAAAAAGAACTGTTAACGTTATCTGCCTTAGGTGGCATCTCCGGCTTCGAAACCGCCGTAGCTCCAAAGGTCAAACAGTTGATTCAGCGTTTTTGCGACACCGTCACCGAAGATCGTTTTGGCAACATTATCGGCATTCGACCCTGCGGGAAAAAGAATGCGAAAAAGGTCATGATTGAAGCACATATCGACGGCATTGGCCTGATGGTAAAAGATATTGACGAACGTGGATTTATCACATTTACAAACATCGGCGGTGTTGACATACGAATTCTCCCTGCACAGGAAGTCATCGTTTGCGGCAAAAAAGAACTCTTTGGCATCATCGGTGCCAAACCTCCGCATCTGCAAACAGCAGACGAAGTCGACAAACCTTCCAAGCTTTCTGATATGGCGATTGATGTCGGTTTGTCCGCAGAAAAAGTCAGAGAACTCGTTACCCCGGGCGATATGATTACTTTCGCCTCCGGCGCAAAGACACTGACGGGCAAAGTCATTTCCGGAAAGTATTTGGATGACCGTGCCGGCCTGATTTCGCTTTTCATTTGTATGAAAGAATTAGAAAAAAAGGAACTTGATTTTGATATTATCCTGCTGGCGTCAGCGCAGGAAGAAGTCGGTTGTCGTGGAGCTAAGGTCGGTGCCGAACACCTTTCTCCCGACGCAGCGCTCGTGGTCGATGTCTGCCACGGCAACACTCCCGACGGCGGAAACGACAGTATATTTAAGCTCGGCGAAGGAACCGTCTTAAGCCTCGGCCCGAATATCCACCCTTATCTCTCCTCACTTGCGCAAGATGTCGCAAAGAAGAAAAAAATCAAATACAAACTGGATGTAGATGGCGGAGATACGGGAACAGATGCATGGGAAATCCAGATTGCAGCCGACGGCATCCCAACCCTGTTGCTCTCTATCCCCCTGCGATATATGCACACAACCGTAGAAACCCTGCACTATGACGATGTGATTGCGACAGGAAAACTGCTCGCCGCTACCATCGAATCTCTGAATCTGGAGGTGCTTTCATGCTATTATCAGATTTAACCGGCTTGCCCGGCATCTCCGGGAATGAAGGTGCCGTTAGAGAATATATTTTTTCCCACATCAAAGATTGTTGTGATAAAATCAGTTTCGACTCCATGGGAAATATGATCGTCCTCTTACGTGGCAAAAAAAACACGGGCAAAAAAGTGATGCTCGCAGCACATATGGACGAAGTGGGAATGATCGTCAGCCAGATCACAGAAGAGGGGTTTCTGCGTTTTAAAAACGTCGGCGGTATCGATCCTCGTGTCATGATTTCTAAATCGGTACTCATCGGACACAATTCTGTCCCCGGTGTGATTGGTTATAAGGCGGTTCACCTGCAGGATCAAACAGAACGCCAAACAGTAGCCAAGGCCGGCAAGCTTTATATCGACATCGGCGCAAAAGATAAAAAAGCCGCCGAGGCGCTGGTTTCTCTGGGTGATCCCGTCGTTTTTGACTCCCACTTTTGCGAATTCGGAGATGAGCTGATCAAAGCAAAGGCGCTGGATGACCGTGCCGGCTGTGCCATCTTGATGGGGCTTGTCGAAAAACGCTTTGACTTTGACTTGTATCTTTGTTTTACCGTGCAGGAAGAGGTCGGCTTGCGTGGCGCAAGTGTTGTGGCGAAACGGATTAACCCCGACCTTGCTCTTGTCATTGAATGCACTACCTGCTCCGACGTATATAAAACGGAACCGTCAGATTACGTCACTACTTTAGGTGCCGGTGTTGCACTTTCGATAATTGATCGTTCCACGTATTATAACAAAGACTTAACTGCGTTTATCTATAAACTTGCGCAAGAAAATGGTATCCCATGCCAATATAAAAAGGCAGCGGCGGGCGGAAACGACGCCGGTGCAATACATCTTGCCTGCGGAGGAATTAAGACAGCGGCTCTCTCCATTCCGGCACGCTATATTCATTCTCCCTCCTCCGTCATCAGCAAAAAAGATTTTGCGGCCTGCGAGGCTTTAACTCATCTTTTCTTACAGGAGGCAGAAAAATGCTTAAACTCTTAGAAAAACTGACACAAACGACCGCTCCCTCCGGTAGTGAGGCAGAACTTCATGATCTGATCCGTGAAGAAATCAAAGATTTTGTGGATGAAATCAGCGTAGATGCCTTAGGCAACCTGATCGCACATAAAAAAGGCCAAGGCGCACGTGTCATGTTCGCTGCGCATACGGACGAAATCGGTTTGATCGTTACATTTATCACCGACGAAGGATACTTGAAATTTTCAAATCTCGGCGGCGTATTGCCAATGAACGCTCTGTATCAGCGTGTCCGCTTTATTAACGGAACGGAAGGCGTCGTCGCACTTGATAATACCAATGTAGCCGACAAAAAAGAGCCCTTCCTCTCGGACCTTTATGTAGATATCGGCGCCAAAAACAAAGAGGAAGCAGAAACCATGGTAAAAATCGGGGATACTGCTGTCTTTTGCGGTCATTTCGCAACCCGAGGGAATCGCATTGTTTCCAAAGCCCTTGATGATCGATGCGGATGCTAAGTCGGAGGCCAAG
>JAZSOJ010000135.1:0-3476 GCA_045536855.1 Clostridia bacterium
AGGAGTTGATCATTTGGTTTGTCTTCCTAAGACCGCTTGGCCTCCGACTTAGCAGATTGACCACGAAAGAGGTATTTCTGCATTATGGGTTTGAGCCGAACAGAGTGGGCGAGATTTGTTGCCCATTCCATTCGGAAAAGACCCCAAGCTTAAAGATTTATGATGGCGACCGTGGGTGGACTTGCTTTGGTTGTCACAAGGGCGGCGACTTGATTTCTTTTGTCCGTGAATACTTTGGCTTGACCTTCACCGATGCAATCAGTAAAATAAACACAGACTTTTCTCTTGGGTTGCCTATTGGTGAACGCATTTCACTCCGTCAGCGGCGAGAGATGGAACACCGCCAAAGGCAACGGCAAGAGGAACGCAACCGGGAACAGAGAGAACGGGAACGGCTGGAGGGTGAATATTGGGCGGCTTTCGATGTTTGGAAAAAATACGACACGAACAAGCGAGAATATGCACCAAAATCACCCAGTGAGGATTTCCACCCTTTTTTCGTGGAGGCGGTGAAAAATATAGATCGGGCAGCCTACGAACTGTCCGTGGCAGAAATGAGGCTGAAAGACTATGCAAATAACAGACAGTACAATAATCAGCATTGACAAAGAGGCTTTGCTAAAAAGGGAAACTCTCTTATCGTTGCTGGACATACAGGAGCCGGAGGAACGGGCGAGACTGTCTGCGTTGCTGGAACTTCGGGCAAAAGAAATGGGCCTGCAAAAGGAATTTAAGACCGTCTTAAAAGCCTACATACAAGCCGATGAAGAACTTGCAAAAGAATGGAAACGAGCCAACGCAAAGAAACGGGCAAGAATTGACCTTGATTTTGATGGCAATGGCAGACCGTTGGCAAGTATCAATAACTTTCTGCAAGTGTTAGAAAATGACCCAAAATTTGACGGCATCCGTTTTAACCTTTTGACCTATTCACCCGAACAGATGCGGAATGGCAAAATGGAACGATGGCTTGACAGCGACGATGCGGAAACACGGCGGTACATTGAAAAAGAGTATGGCTTCCACTCTGCCCAAAAGTGCGATGATGCTTTGCGGATTGTGTTTGCAAAGAACCAGTACCACCCTATCAGGGATTTGGTAAACGGCTTTAAATGGGACGGACAGGAACGCATACCGCATTTCCTTCACACTTGGACAAAGTGCGAAGACACGGCATACACACGGGAGGTCAGTCGCTTGATTTTTTCCGGCGGCATCCATCGTCTATTTTTCCCGGGCGCAAAATTCGATGATATGCCCGTTCTGATCGGCACTAAACAGGGCGAGGGCAAGTCAACCCTTGTCCGCTGGCTGGCTCTGTCCGATGAATATTTCAGCGAGGTAAACGAATTTGAAGGGCAGCGAGGCATTGAAAGCCTGGAGGGTGCGTGGATTTGCGAGGTCAGCGAATTGTTGGCAATGACAAAGACGAAAGAGCAGGAGGCTGTCAAATCATTCTTGACTCGCCTGAATGACCGCTACCGTATGCCATTTGACAAGCGAGTGACAGACCACCCCCGGCAATGCCTTTTCATCGGCACGACAAACAAAGAGCAGTTTTTGACGGACAAAACCGGCAACCGCAGATTTTACCCCGTGAAAGTCAACCAGTCCGGCTATGACCTCTTTGAACACGAAGCGGAAATAAAAGAGTACATCCGGCAATGCTGGGCGGAGGCGAAAGTCAAACTGGATAATGGCGAAATGAAACCTTATGCAGACCGTGACCTTGTAGCCGTTATCCGTGAGATGCAAGCCGCAGCCATGAAAGATGATTACCATATAAATATGATTGAGGACTATTTGGAAGAACGGACAGAAGTTTGCGTTTTGGAAATTTGGCAGAACGCATTGAAAATGGGCGAATTTTCCAAACCGTCCAAAAAGGACAGCACAGAGATTGCGTTGATCCTGCAAGGCTTTGACGGATGGGAGAAACAGCCAAAAGTCAAGCGGTTTGCGAATTTTGGAGTGCAAAAATGGTGGCGAAAAGGTGTATTTGCCGCCGAGGAAGATATGTTGCCGCTGTGAGATGGTTACATAGTTACACGATGGTTACAAAAGATGGTTACATCAAAAACCAAACATTCCCCCTATATAAACCACACAAAACACACATTTTATAGTGAAATATATAATAAAAGGAACATAAACGAAAAACGATGTAACCAATGTAACCAAGTTTTGAACTTTTGAAAAATGTGTTTTTGAAATAGTGAAATATATTTATATAGCGGCTTGGTTACACGGTTACTTGGTTACAAACCGAAAAAGCATTGTGGCACAATGGTTTTCGCCGTTTTGATAGCCTGTAACCAAGTGCCGATGGTTACACCCCCACCCTAAAAAATGAAATGGAGGCAAAGGAAGAATGAATGAGCGATACAGAACGGCAAAGGTTTTTATTACCGTCAATATTGATGTGCTTGTAAATGATGGTATGACCGAACAAGAGCAGGAGCAGAAAATGACAGACCTTGCCATTGACTATGTGCAATGTTTGGGCGATGCCGCCATTCAGTTTGAAATGGCAGAATTTAACGATTAAGGAGGCATAACAATGGATGTTAGGGAAAAGTTAGTGGAGTTGGTGCGACACGAAGTTGTTCCGTATTTTGCGGAACGGATTGCCGACAATTTGATTGCCCACGGCGTAACGGTGCAGGATGTTCCCGACAATAATGTCGGGAAGTGGATTTCGGTCAAGGATAGGTTGCCGGATGTTTGTGATTCTTATATCGTTTGCGGGAAGATGAAATATTCGCATGAAAAAGAATGGGAGATTTTTACGGATGTAGCAGGAAGCCACGGAGATTATATAGATGGATTTTGGGACACTTTTAATGATTGGAACGAAGGACAAGAAATACACATTACTCATTGGATGCCCCTGCCCCAACCGCCGAAAGGAGAATGATTATGGTAAAAGCAGAATTGTATGTTAATGCGAATGATGTTCCGCTTGGAAAGTTTTCTGAACCAAGAACCCAATGGCATCAGGGGTGGAACGATGCGCTTGAAGCTGTTAAGGAGTCGGCTCCCAACACTAACCATCTTCAAATTGTTAGGTGCCAGAAATGCAAATACTACGAAATTGACCCAGATGATTTTTTGGGACTTTGTAAATGCGAACGGTTGGCAAAAAGCAACGGAAGCGAAATTTATCCAGAGCGTGATTTTTTCTGTGCTTATGGAGAATCGAAGCAATGAGTGAACGAATAAGATGCTGTTGCAACTGCGGAAATGATATCCGCATAAAGAATGACAAAGGTCTTGTAATTCATTGCGAATGTGCCATTGACGGCCACTACATCGGTTATATTGAATGTTTTGAAGGTTGGTGCAAACGATGGAAGAAAGACCACACCTTTGATGGCATGGAAGAACCGAAAGAATAAAAAAGTTATAAAAAATTATAAAAAGTTGTTGACAAATAAGCAGGGGTGTGGTAATATATAAGCACAGGGGATACCTGA
>JAZSOJ010000153.1:0-39983 GCA_045536855.1 Clostridia bacterium
GGCTACAGCTGAGGTGCTGCGGCGCAGTGGTCACGATTGCCCCACGGCTGCCTACCTTGTGCAGCCTCCCACCCCCGTTAATTTCCCCGTGAACGGCTGTGGAACGGTGCAGTTCGGCGGTAATGGCTACGGCTGCGGCTGGGGCTGCGCTGCCTGATGATTTTTTCGGGGCGGTGGGAGACATCCCGCCGCCCTTGATTGAAAGGATGTGACCCTATGTGTAATAACAATCGGTGCAGATTGTGCGACAATTTCATCCTCAGCACCGCCGTGGCGTTTGCCGATGATACGCTGACCATCACCATCCCAGAGGGCAGCTATGGCAACGGCTGCCGTTATTGCTTGGTGATCGGTCAGGCCATTCCTGCCACAACCACCATCGGTGCGGAAGTGGTCATTGCCATCAATAATAGTACCGTTACCTACCCGGTGACCCGCTGCAATGGCGTTCCTGTGACCGCTGCTTCCCTGCGCACCCGCACGATCTACCCCGTGGTTGTTGCCACCAACGCCACCGGCGGCGTGTTCCGTATCCTCAAAAACCTGTGCTGCGCTCCGGTCAACCAGCTCCCCGCCTTGACCGGTGACGCTCCCGCTGCCGAAGGAGGTGCTGCGTAATGGGTAATGCGTTGAAAATGATCATGCTTGCTAACGGTGGAGATGACCGCCGTGGAAACGAGCCTATGCAGGATCGCCGCAATGAATACCGTGGCGAGGATCGCACTCGCTCCGAATACCGTGGCGATGATATGCGCCGGGATGAGCGCACCAATTACGCCCCCTCCCGCCAGTACCCCCGCAGCGAGGATATGCGCCGGTACCGTGAGCAGGACACGCGCACCTATCCCGCCCGGTCTGAGGATATGCCGGAGATGCGCCGCCGCCGTGATAAGCGGGGGCGGTACATGGACGATGACGGCGAGGAAATGCGCATGGGCATGTATGACGGCGGGGATATCGGTTATCGCACCGATGACCGCCGCAATGCCATGCATGACCAGCAGCACGGCAAGAAGATCCACGCCTCCGGCAGCGTCTGGATGGACGATGACGAGGATGATGTGGACACTGGCAAGCTGATGGAGTGGGTGCAGGATATGCGAGACCCCAAGGACAAGCCCATCAAGCCTTGGTCGGCTGATGAGATCAAGCCGCTGGCTCGCCGCTATGGCTATCCCACCACCGGCGAGGAATTCAGCGATTTCTACACCGCCATCCACATGATGAAGTCTGACTATTGCGAGGTCGCAAAGGATTTTGATGTGGACACCCCGGCTTACTATGCCGCCCTTGCCGATGCGTGGCTTAAGGATTCCGACGCCAAGCTCAAAGGCCGCAAGAAGCTGGAAGCCTATTACAAGTGCGTTGTAATGGGCAAATGACGAAAGGAGGGGTTTGTCGTGCTGTCTCTGGCACTGATCGAGCGGAGGATTAAAGAGGTCGTAAAAGGTGACCACACCGACGATGCCGTCATGGATTTCGCCTTGTTGTGCCTCGCCCGTGACTATCTGCTGGCAGAGATTGACGAGCAGGAAGGCAACGGCAGGGCAGCCGACAAACCCCGTGTCGTGCTCACCAATTACTGCGCCGACCTGACCACCATCCCCACGGTGGAGCAGATTGGCATGGCGATATCATCCGCAGCCAGCCGGATCACCACGCCGGAGGATAAGCGGCGATTGGCTGTGGCGCAGAATTGGGCAGAGATAATCTCCCAAAAATCCTGAACCCCGTTTTGAACCCCACACCCTGATTATAAGGGCAAAAAAACGGCTTTTCTGTCCATTTTTGATCAAGCAAAAAGACAAGCAAAAACCCTTGCAACCTTTACGGTGCAAGGGTTTTCTTGGTGACCCCGGCGGGATTCGAACCCACGACCTTTTGATTCGTAGTCAAACACTCCATGTTATGCAAGCGTTATAAATCAAAGGTTGCAGTTGTTTCCCCGTCGATTGACCCTATTTTTGACCCCTTGAGCCAGTTTTCCACATGTTTCGCAAGCTGGGTGTGGCTCTGTCTCTCTCGCTGTTCCGTCAGGTGGGCATAGATGCGCATAATCATCTGCTGATCAGCGTGCCCGACCCACTTCATTGCTGTTTTTATGTCCACACCTGCATCGTAGAGCATAGTAACATAGCTGTGCCGCAGATCGTGTGGTCTGATGGTGCATTCTCTCCACGGCGGAAGCGTGCCGCCGGAAGCAAGAATAGCTTTGTGAGCCTTGGTGCGCCCATACCATCTGCGATGGCAACCGTTAATAAGTGTCTCCAAGTAGACAATGTAACTCTCCCATTTTCTGTGGAAAGCCGTCTCGCTCATGATGCCGCCGTTTTCGTCCTGCAAAACACCCCCAGAAACGCCTTGCAAAGCGGTTTTTAGCGGCTCGATGATGGGCACAGACCTAATACCAGCCGCCGTCTTTGGAAGTGATAAAACCGGGCGATTTCCGTTGTATATGACTCCTTTTGTAACGTTGATACAGTTTTTTTGCAGATCTATGTCCGAAGCTGTAAGCGCCAAAACCTCACCACGGCGCAAACCAGCGTAGAGCATGATCATAACGGCAAGAGCCATGTCATGGTGTCCAACTGATCGGTGGATAAGCTGCCGCTCATCATCTGTAATGGCTCTGTGCGTACCGCTGACAGCCTCCGGCGGGCGTGATCCATAGCACGGATTGGTGAGGATGACCCTGTCATGCACGGCGGCGGTGAATATACTATCAATAGTCATTTTAAATTTTTTCACGGAAGAAGAACTTTTCCCACGCATTGAATTAAACAGCTGTTGGATGTCGGTTGTTGTGATATCACGCATTCGGCGAGTACCAATAACATCAATGGCTCGGTTGACGATGCTTACATAAGCGTTGTAAGTGCGGTCTGAGCAGCCGTCTTTATACGTCTCGATCCATTGAATAGCGTAGGCTCCAAAGGTAACGCCGAGTGCCTGCTCACGCAAACCGCTCTCCAACTCTCTCCTGTAGACATCCCGTTTTGCGTTTGCTATCGCTTGCGTGGCTCCGTAAAAGTCTTTGCCTTTATACCGAACACGGTATCGCCCGTCTTTTCTTTTTTTATACGTTGCTTTTGGCATCCCTTCACCTCAATGCAGATGCGAGCAATTTCCCATGCCCAGATGGGGCAAATCCAGCACGATGCCCAGCACCAGTAATGCAGCGAACAGAACCACCAGAATCACGCTGATGGTGAGGATCCGGCGGGATGTTTTGTGCGCTTGTGCTGATTCGGTTTCGGCCTTGATGGCTCGTTCCGTCAATTTTCCGTTATAGTCTTTGCTTTCGTTGAGCAGCTCCTTCAAAAAATCCACTTCTTCCCTTTCCCGCTGCACCCGTTCTTCGTATTGGATACGGAGGGCTTCTTTTTGCTTATCAAAATCGGAAAGCAATTCCTTTGCGCCCTTGAAATCCACATCCTGAGAATCCCGGAATTCCTGCCGACCAAAACGGGCGTACACCTCATCAAGGTCAAGTCCAAGTCCCTGTTGGCAGATCAATTCAAAATCATCGGTTGAGAGGGAGCCTTGCCCGGTGAAAATGCGCTGCAATTTTGACACGGAAATTCCCGTGCGCTGATAGATGGCCTCATAAGAAAGACGGGTTTTGTCTTTGGCTGTGGTGAGAATTTCCAAGTAAATTGCACGCATAAGCATTCCCCTTTTTGTGGGACGATCATCCCATTTGTTTGTTTGGGATGAAATCCCCAATATGATGGATGGATTTCCCTGCCGTCAGGGTGTAGGATACCGCCATACCCCGGAGATAAAAACGAAAGTGAGTGAACAGTCTATGATCTGCTCCTGTTGTCCACGAACTCCCCGCACCTACTACTACCGCCGCCAGCGTTGACGAAAGGAGAATCGTTATGGATTATCAGAGCAGAATCATTGATCTCATCAGCCGGATGGATGAGCAAGACCCCGCCCTCGAACGGCTGTACCATACCGCGAAGAAGATGGCTCGCAATCACCGCCCCAACTACCGTCGGGAGGATATTGCACCGCCAACGAGGTGCAACCATGGAAAGTCGTGATCATATTACCGTTTACATCGATACCGAAGGTCTGGTGACCGTAGACATACCAAAGGGGGTGATACCTGACAAAAAAGCGATCCGCAGCGTAATGGCTGCTATCAACTCGCAAAGGAGGTATCGCCATGACCCCGACCAAATGGGTGTTGATCGCCGTGATCGTGCTGCTGGTGATCGTATCGCTGGCAGTGTTGTCACGATTCCGTGAGTGAAAAAAACGAAAGGCGGCAGCGATTGGGCTGCTGCCTTTTAATTTATGACGAAAATGCTTTGAACAAGATACCGCGCAAATTCGAGGCTATCTTTGCCGGTTTGATCGATGAACCCTGCCATAACCCCTGTGGGGCTTACCACCGCCACGGCAAAACCGCTGTCTTCGGCGATCATGACGCATGATACCTTGTAGCAGCCGCCGCTTTTTTCTGCCGACATCCTCACGCAGGATTTTGCAGCGGGTGCCAGAAATGTATCCTGAATGTACTGGAAGGTTTCTTCTTCCGTTTCCTTGATGAATGCCGATGTATCGCATTGCTCAAAGAACGGACAGAAGATGATTCCGGCATCCTCGCTGGAAAAAACGGGCATCCCGAATGTTTCTGATGCATCAACGAACCCGGCTGGGAAGGTTATGCGCAAATCGCCCAGATCGTAGCAAATGGGAATCCCCGCTGATGCTGCTATGGGAAACAGAAGAACAAACGCAAGCGCAAACGCCAGTATTTTCTTCACTTTGTGCAACTCCTTTTTCATTTGTGGACAGTAGTGGACACTTGTGGACAACAGTAGACGACAAATTGTGTTATTGTTTATCCTGTCAAAAGCGAACTACTCAGGATTCCTGATCAGTTCGTTTTTTTCGGTTTGAAACACTTTTTGCATGGCTCAAAACCTGCAGCAGCGGCTTCCTCCACGGTAACGGTGAGCGCTGCATCCATGCTGCTGCAGGTGGGCTTCTTGTGGTATTTTCCCCCGGATGGGGATATGTAAGCCACAAGGCCACGGGTGCGCATTTCGTCGGTAAGGGAGGTGAACATGGCTGTCAAATCGTCATCGGTTTTGTCGGCGTAGTAATCCACAACTGATGTACCGATGGCAATAGTGGGGATGAGGATTGCGACGATCAGCACAATCACCCACCTTCGCACCTCAGACCCCCCTTTTATCTAGCTCCTGTTGCAATATCCGCAGGATCATGGCCTCCAACTCGTTTTCGTCCTGCGGGGCATCATCCAGCGGGAATTGCAGCCTTACCACGTCATCGCCCTGCGGCGGTGGCGTTTCGTTTTTGACGACCACATCCATGGGCACCCTGCCCAGAAGGTAGTCGGTAGAAACGTTGAACGTATCAGCGATTCTTGCGAGGGTTTCAAGATCCGGTTGACGCTTCCCACCCTCCCAAGAAGCAATTGCCGCTTGTGATACTCCCAAAACATCCGCTATTGCCGTTTGGTTCATCTTGAGCGACTTTCGTAGTTGCTTAAAGGCATCAGAAAACATAATAACACCTCTGGTAATATTCTATCACTATACGGAAGATAAAAAAATCGACAAACTGTAATATTTTCTATTGACTTTTATTACTAGGTGTGTTATTATTCATACATAATATAACAGGAGGTGATAACTTGAAGCAGTTGAAGCAGCTGCGCAAGGCTCATGATCTTACGCAAGAGCAGCTTGCGAATGCAGCAGGTGTCAGCCAGTCCTTGATCTGGATGATCGAGAACGGCGAGCGAAAGCCCTCTGTCAAGGTTGCAAAGCGCATCGCCGCTGTACTCGGTTTCCCGTGGACGGACTTTTTCCGGGAATCCGCTTAAGCATATTCATTTTACCACAGGAAGGGGTGATGTACGATGCCAAAAACCGGCGCAATGCTGCTTAGGGAAGCCCGAGAAGCGGCTGGTCTGAGCCAAAAGCAGCTCGCTATAAGGCTGGAATGTATCAGCGAAAGCACGGTAAAACGATGGGAATACGGCGAAAGCCACCCGGAGTCGGCTGACATCGAGCGCATAGGCGAAATCTTGGGCGATCCAACGCTTTGGCATCGCTGGATGGAAGCCACCGACGAGGCGTATGCAAAGCGATACAGCGTGTCAGAGAAATTGACCATGCCCAGCAGCATCGTAAAAGTTCGCCATGCGATGGAGGACATCGCAAGCCTTCAGGGAGCCATCGAGCGTGATGCGTTGGATGGCAGTCTGGAAGATGAGCGATTGAAGCGGGAATATAGCGCAAGGATCAAAAACGGAGTTGCATCGCTGTTATGGGCATTGCAGCAACTGATGGGGGTGGATGAACTATGACCGGCGTTAATCCTCTGGTGACTGCAAAAGAGCTTGCCGAAATCATGCAGGTAAGTGAAAGAACAGCTCTGCGGCACATTAAAGAGCACCCACGGTGCGTAAACGTAGGAATCGGAGAGGAAAAAGGGCGTTATCGGTTGCCTTATTCCGTTTTGGTTGCAGTCTCAGAGGGAGAGGAAACCATGAGCAACAAGCCAGCTAAACAACCACCGCCCAAGGCCAAGCCCAGAACCGTCACCAAGCCCCATGAGGGGCAGAGAGCAAAAAACGGGTGCCCATACGCACCCAAAAGGAAGTGAAAGGAGTGAACCCCATGAAACTGAAATCCATCGCCCGTGAAACCGCTGCCGGCATCCTGCTGGTTGCCATCGGCTTGCTGCTGTTCGTACTGTTGTACGGCATCGGCTTGACCCTGTTCGACATCCCAGCCGCCTGTGCTGAGGAAACCCGCTGCCCGGTGGCTGTGGTCAATGTCAACCCCGGCAGCAGCCTCAATGTGCGGGAATCGCCCAATGGGCGGGTGGTGGGCAGCCTGAGCCGGGGCGCTGATGTGGTGGTGCTGGATCGGCAAAACGGCTGGTCGCTGGTCACCACCGAGCGGGATATGGCGCATGGTCATAGGCCGCTGGGCTGGGTCTACGCTGACTATCTGGAAGAGTACCGATTTATCTTCCTGCCCAAAGAACAAAAAGCAAACGGCCTGTGACACAAGGCCACAGACCGCTCACACTCACTACTAACTACTCACTAGCACTTAGATTGTATCACAAATCGGAGGAAAACACAATGGATTATGCGATTTTGCGAGCCGATCAAAACCCCGATTTCGTTTATTTTGAGGATGACACCCGCCCAGCCGATCATGTGTGCCCCACCTGCCAATCTGAATGGTGGCACGAGGACGGCGAATGGAACAGCGTCGGCATCTGGTCTGGCGTGGAGGATCCCCGGCTGGGTCGCTACTGCCCCAATTGCGCCGAGGGCTATGTGACCAACAACGGCCTGTATAAGGCGCTGAAAAACGAGCGCCGCAGCACCACCTTGAAGCGTGAGGTTGTGGAGTTCATCCGCAAGAACGCCGATGACCTGCGCATCATCGATGCGGTGCTGGAGGCCGACCCTGATCTGTTTCGGGATGCTGCCCTGTATGTGCTGGGCGACCAGCACCCCGAAGAGCTTTGGGAGGTGGCACGGAATGAAGCATAGAGGGTATGTGGTGTGTGTCGAGTGTGGCGCACATCTTGACCCAGGCGAACGGTGCGACTGCGAGAAGCGCACCGCAGAACAGCGCAGAGAGAACCGCAAGAAAAGCACTTGGACGGCTCTGCTGAAAAATGTAGAAAACATCAATCGTGCATGGGACGATTGGATGAATGATTGAAGGAGGAACAACCATGTTTGAAGACCGTATCACTATCACCCCGAAGGAAGCAGCCGGAATGCTGGGTCTGTCTACGGCCACTATGTATAAGCTGGTACACAGCGAGGGCTTCCCCTCTGTCCGTATCGGCAAAAAGATTTTTGTCAGCGTGGAGGGCTTGAAGAACTGGGTCAACGAGCGCAGCGGGACAGGAGCAAAGAAAGACGATGCCTGACCACATCACCCTCTACCTCCCCATCCGCTTCCCCGTTGACCAGATCAACTGCAACAATTGTTTCCTGTGCCAGCAAGACCCCCACAACCGCAATCGCCTTGTGTGCCTTGCATGGCCTCAGACCATCACAAACCCCGCCAGCATGGGCTGGATGTGCCCGCTGAGATGGGGGAAGGAGGATAAACCGAATGGATGCGTTTAACACCCTTTATAAGATCGATTGCAACGGGCATACCGAGCAGAAGAACGGCCTGACCTACCTCAGCTGGGCATGGGCATGGGCTGAAATCAAAAAGGCATACCCCGCCAGCTTCTACACAATCTATGAGAACGCCAGCGGCTGGTGCTACCACACCGATGGGAAAACCTGCTGGGTCAAAACCGGTGTGACTATTGTTGACAATATATATGGTGTGGTGGATGGCGAAACTGGAACCGTGACCCCAATATCCAATCAGCTTGAGCACATCGAATATCTGCCGGTGATGGATCACCGCAACAAGAGCATCCCTCTTGAGCAGGTGACCAGCTTCGACGTGAACAAGGCGATTCAGCGCAGCTTGACCAAAGCAGCAGCCCGTCATGGCTTGGGGCTGTACATCTACGCCGGAGAGGATCTTCCTGAGAGCGACCCGCCCAAATTCCATTGTAACGACTGCGGGCAGGAGATCACCGAGACCATCATCAACGGCAAAGCCTACAGCGCCGATAAGATGGTAACCGCAACCGTGAAAAACTACGGCACAGCCCTTTGCATAGGCTGCAAGACCAAACGGGATGCAGCAGCCAACCCCACCGACTAACCCATGCTGATCCGCAGCATTTTCATCCAGCTATAAGCTGGGCAGGGTCTTCCCTCTTTCCACCCTGCGCCATCTCGTGTCGTATGCGCTGGTACCGCTGCGACGGGTAAGGTGGCTATCTTTTGGAGGTTTACGCAATGATTACCACCATCGGTAAAGCGTTTGAGCATAAGGACGGCATGGCGATCAAGACCACTCGTCCCCCTGCCGAGAACCTGAGCGATACCGTCACGGTCATATGGCAGGATAAGCGCACTATCAGCCCTGAGCAACGCCGAAAAGCCTTTGCCCTCATCGGCGAGATCATGGCGTGGGACGGGCTGCGTGGGAAGAACGAGCAAGACAGGCTCCATGCGCAGCTGAAAGGGATGTTCCTCATCCGCTGCATGGATGACCTGACCGCCGAAGCCATCCGCACCTTTTCGCTTCATGACTGCAGCATGGATACTGCTCGGCTCTACATTACCTTTTTGATCGACATGATCATAGACCAAGGCATCCCCACCAAGGAATCGCTCATCTCCCTTGCAGACGACATCGAAGCCTATGTCTACAAATGCAGCATATCCCAAAAGTGCTGCGTATGCGGAAAAAAGGCTGGTGTCCACCACGTTGATAAGATTGGCATGGGCAGGGACAGGGATTTCATCAACCATATCGGTATGCTGCATCTGCCGTTGTGCTGGGGCGTAAACAGCCACCATCAGGAGGTAGAGCATATCGGCAATGCAGCGTTTTTGGAAAAGTATCATCTCCCGGCGATCCCCATCGATGAGAGGATCGCCCGAATCTACAAACTGAGGAGGCAAGCGAAATGAACAAATTGACCATCATCGGCAACCTGACCAAAGACCCGGAAACACGCACTACCCAATCGGGCAGCACCGTCTGCTCGTTTACGCTGGCGGTGAACCGCCGCCGGTCTCAGAACGGCAACCAGCCCGAAGCGGATTTCTTCCGGGTAAACGCATGGAACCAGCTGGGCGAAATTTGCCAGAAGTACCTCACCAAGGGCAGCAAGGCCGCCGTGGTGGGTCGTGTGTCTGTCAGCACCTATCAGGCCAACGACGGCACTACCCGTGCCAGTCTGGATGTGATGGCTGAGGATGTGGAGTTCCTTGGCACCAAGGGCGAGCAGCAGGCCGCACCCGTGCAGAGCGCACCCAAGCCCCAGCAGCCCAACCCCGGCTGGCAGGAAGTTGATGACGATGAAGACTTGCCTTTCTAAGGAGAGATGACAGATGGAGCTGTATGCGCTGAACGAAGCGTTTTACACCTTGCAGATGATGAATCCGCTGTCATCCGGTCAGATCGCCTTATGGCACGCCATCGTGCGCATAGCGAACAAAAGCCGCTGGCAGGAATGGTTCACGATTGCAAGCATTACGCTTGTTCAATTGACAGGGCTTTCCCCCGAAGGGGTGAAAAAAGCCCGCAATGAGCTGAAACAGCGTGGATTGATAGACTTCAAGCCCGACAAGGGGCGGGCAACACGATACAAACTGGTGGATATATCAAAAAGTACCCCGGTTAGTACCTTAGTTAGTACCCCGGTTAGTACCGCATTAAATAAACAAGACATAAACGATACCACCCCCTTACCCCCACAGGGGGAATCGCCTGACGGCGGTGGTGGTGCAAGCCGTTACATCGACGAGCATATCCGGGGGATGACCCCCGGCAACTGGGAGGAACTGCGCAGCTACCTCGATGACGGTCTCACCATGGATCTGATCCGTCATGCGGTAGACGAAGCCGCAGCCCAGCAGAAACGAAACTGGGCATACGTTCGTGGCATCCTAAACCGCTACCTGACCGAGGGCATCAAAACCGTGGAGCAGGCAAAGGGCGGGGATAAGCCACAGCAGCCACAGCAGCCACCACGCACCCGTATCGAGCGGTATAACATCGTCAAAAACGGAAAGCTGATCGAATGCACACGGGAGGTGCCCATATGACCCCCAGCATCTACAGTGACATCTCCGCCGAACGCAGTGTGATTGGCTCTATCGTGCAGGACAGCACATGTCTCGACCTGCTGGATGTGCTTACCCCAGAGGACTACACCTCCCCCGAGTACGCCATCATTCACCGAACGATGGCTACTCTTCGGGCACGGCGACAGCCGGTAGATTTGCAAACGGTCTCCAGCGCACTGCCGGTGGAGATGCGGCGCAACGGCGCAGCCATCCTTCTGGAGGCTATGCGCAGCGTGCCAAGCACTGCAAACGCCAGCCACTACGCAGAGATCGTCAAGGAGCGCAGCCGCCGAAGAGCTGTTAAACGCATCTGCGAGGATGCCATCCGCCAGCTGGAGGACGGTGCAGATGTGGCAGCAGATGCCGCCCTTGATGCCCTCCGGACGATGGCTGGCGGCAGCGATATGTGCATCTCCGCCGCTCAGATCGCCAGCCAAACGTATGACATGGTGGAGGCTATCGCTGCCGGTAAGCTGCCGTCCATCCCCACCCCCTTGCCCGACCTCAACGCCATCATGAGTGGCGGTGAGCGCAAAGGCGAATTCACCGTGCTTGCCGCCTACACTGGGCAGGGCAAATCCGCATTTGCGCAGGCTGTAGCGATGACCGCAGCCCGAAAAGGGTACCGTGTACTGCTTGTCAGCCGTGAAATGAGTGCGGAGCAGTACGGGTTGCGAGCGTTTTCCAGCCTGTGCGATCTGACATCCTACGACATGCACGAATCCAAGAGCATGGATGGCGACCAGTGGGCGGCACTCGCCCGTGCGGCTGCGGACTTCGGACAACTGCCAATCCAGTTTACCGACCGGGCGGCAACCGTGGAGGATGTGCGCAGGATCGCACGATCCATGCGGGGTCTCGACCTGCTCATCGTGGACTACATCCAAATCCTGCGGGCGCAGGGCAACTTCGCCAGCGACAACAGCAGGGTAGCGCACATCTCCCGCACGCTCAAGGAGATTTCTCTTGACCTCAAGATTCCCGTGCTTGCCCTCAGCCAATTATCCCGCCCTCCCAAGGGCATCGCCAAGCGGCGACCCCAGCTCAGCGACCTGCGTGACAGCGGCAGCATCGAGCAGGATGCCGATAATGTGTGGCTCATGTGGCAGCCCACCGGCGAGGATGACCCCGACATCCCGCCGGATTATGCCGGATGGTACACGGCGGCACAGGATATGGGTGACCGGTTCCTGCTGCTGGATGTGGCAAAGCAGCGCATGGGAAGCATCGGCACCATCGGGGTGGGATTCTCGCCCAAGCGCATGAAATTCTATTCACCACAAACGGAGGGATAACCCGTGGAAAGAAGGGCACCCAAACAGGTGATACGCCTGTTCAATGACAATTTTCAGAACTACAAGCGGTACAACGTACCCAAAGCCCAGCTGGTGATTGCTGACATCCCCTATAACATCGGGCGCAACTTCTACGGCAGCAACCCCATGTGGTACAAAGGCGGCGACAGCAAAAACGGTGAAAGCAAGCTGGCAGGGAAAGCAGCATTCAATAGCGATTTCAATTTCAACATCGTGGAATATTTCCACTTCTGCAACCGTCTTTTAAAACCCGAACCCAAGCAGAGCAACGGCAGAGGCAAGAGCAGCGATGCCCCCTGCATGATCGTCTTTTGCAGCTTTGAGCAGCTGCAAACGGTGATAGAGACCGCCAAACAGTACGGTTTCGCCAATCATATCCCGCTGGTGTTCGTTAAGAACTATTCGCCGCAGGTGCTGAAAGCCAATATGCGCATCTGTGGAGCCACCGAATATGGCCTTGTACTCTACCGTGGCAGGCTGCCCAAATTCCGAAACGGTGGGCATATGGTGTTCAACTGGTTTGAGTGGAAGCGGGACAGCACCAAGGAATATCCCAAAATCCACCCGGCACAAAAGCCTGTATCGCTGCTGAAACGGCTGATCGAAATCTTCACCGATCCGGGGGATGTGGTGATTGACCCATGCGCCGGAAGTGGCTCCACGCTGAGGGCTGCCATGGAAAGCGGACGATCCGCATACGGGTTTGAAATCAGCCGGGATTTCTACCGGCAGGCGCAAGAAAAAATGCTTGCCGTGGATCATACTCAGGTGTCTATGTTTTCAGTTTTGGAGGGATAACCCATGAAAGCCAACTTTACTATCTTCGGGCGCCCGCAGGGCAAAGGCCGTCCACGCTTTGGTCAGGGGCGCACCTACACCCCCAAGGCGACCCGTGACTATGAACTGCGCATCGCCGATGCGTATCGGGATATGTGCCGCATCAATGGCACAGTACAGCATTTCGGTGACCGCCCCATCCGTATGGAGATCATCGCCTTTTACCCGCTGCCCAAAAGCTCCACCAAAGCGGTGCAGCAAGCAGCATTCAGCGGCGAGATTTACCCCATGATCCGGCCTGATCTGGATAACATCGTTAAGACCGTTATGGATGCCCTCAACGGCGTGGCCTATGACGATGACAAGCAGGTGATGCACATTGTGGCGCACAAACGTTTCGGCATCGAGGGCATGGTGTCCGTGATGCTGACGGATGAGGTGAGCTTATGATGCAGCACGAAAGCGAAGCCCATGCGTGGATGGATCCCCAAGAGATCAAAAAGCCATCCACCCTGCGCAATATGTACCTGTGTGTAAATAGCAAAGGCCGCACCGCCGAAGCAACCGATTGTATGGCCTGTGCTGCTCCATGCGGTTATGGTCTGCGCTATCTGGATTTGCTGGGTATGCCGCACCCGGTGCAGCTGGGGAGCGAGCTGGAACGCATCATGACCACGCCAAAGGTGAGCATCTACGATGTGCTGCACTATTTCCGGATTCACGAGAAAAAAGTGAGTCTGGTTGATTAAGGGGGCGTTTGATGGAGCATGTGTTGTCTCTGAGCTACGGCAAGAATTCTCTTGCCTGTCTGGGAGCTATCGAGCAGTTGGGATGGCCTCTGGATCGCATCGTGCATGCAGAGGTATGGGCTACTGACACCATCCCGGCTGATCTGCCGCCCATGGTGGAATTCAAGGCCAAGGCTGATGAGATCATCCTGCGGCGGTGGGGAATCCGGGTGGAGCATTTTCGGGCTGATGTGAGCTATCAGGATGTGTTTTACAGGCATAGGGCTTATTCACGGTGGAAAGGTTTGCCTGTTGCAGAGATATACGGTTTCCCCTTTCAAAAAGGGGCGTGGTGCAATGACCGTTTGAAAATGGCAGCCATAAAAAAAGCCAAGACGAAGAACAGCATTTCATACGTTGGCATTGCATCGGATGAGCATTTGCGCATAGAAAGGCATCAGAAAAAGTCGGATGTCAAAATGCCCCTTGTCGAAGCCGGTTGGACAGAGGCCATGTGCCGGGACTGGTGCCAGCAGAACGATCTTTTATCGCCCATCTACACCACCGCAGCACGGGGGGGCTGCTGGTTCTGCCACAATCAAGGCGTTGACCAGCTTCGCATCCTGCGCAAAACCTACCCGGAATACTGGAAGCTGCTGCTTAAATGGGACAACGACAGCCCGGTCACGTTCAAAGCCGATGGGCATACCGTCCATGATTTTGAAGAGCGTTTCCAGCTGGAAGATGAGCTGCTGATCGACCCATCAAAACCGTTCCGCTGGTCCATGCTGACCAGCGACCTACAATATCGCATGGACATTTAAGGAGGGGCTACACATGCAAGACTACCGAAAACTATCCTCTGACGAGGTGGTGGCGCTGACCACCATCAACTGCTGCTCCAACGCCCTGCGGGATAACGCCGGGAAGCTGTCTCGCCGTCTGAGGGGGGGCGAGCTGGAAAACAGCCTCGCTCATGCTGCCGATGTGGTGGCTGGCGTGGTGGAAAATCTGGTGGAGGGCGCACCCGATCCCGATCAGCGAACAATGATCCTGCGGCGCATGGCTGGCCTGAATTTGCAATTCGGGCACACCCGCAAGCACCCGGAGGACATCGTCATCATGGATATGCACGATGCCCAACTGCTGCTGGCTCCCCTGTTTGACCGCTGCGATCTGGAATGCCCGTTCGAGGCCACCGACGCAGATGGCAACCGCATTGCCGACCGTGCCGCCGTCAAGGGCTGCGAAATCCGCAAGGCGTTGATCCGGCTGGGCGTGGCTGAAACGGGGCTGGGCGGGGAGTGTAGGTTTCAATATCTGGTAGGAGGGAAATAATATGGCAGAGGTTAGGCCGATTGACGGCAATTTGCTACTGGAATGCTTGAGGTCGTTAAAAAATCATTTCCAAGAAAAAAATGAAGTGCTGCAGGTGCTTAGTATCGAATTTGTTCTTTCGATTTTCGAGACGGAAGGCGTATTGCCAACCATTGACTATGAACCCGTGAGGCATGGGGAGTGGGTTGCACGCAAAGAGATTTTTGACGGCGAGCAAGAGCCAGCGGACGCTATAGGCTGCTCGCAATGCGGAAAATCTCAAAGGGTGTTCAGGAGAACTCCTTACTGCCCTAATTGCGGAGCCAAGATGGACGGAGGTGCAAGACGATGACTGACCGGGAAAAGCTGGTTGAGCTGCTTAATGAAGCATTTATAGAAGCTCAACGGCAAGGAAACCGAACAACAGGATACGTTGCTGACCACCTTCTCGCCAACGGCGTGACGGTGCAGGGGTGGATCAGCGTCAAAGACGAGTTGCCAAAATCGGAAGTGTTGGCTGCAAATTTTGCTCCTGGAACACACGGTTACAAGGAGCATATCATAGGATTTGTATCAGGCGAAAGATGTACCGAATCGGGCGGGTGCTTTGCGGAAAACGATTATGAAATTTTGCATGATGTCACCCATTGGATGTCCCTGCCCAAACTGCCGAAGGAGGAATGAACATGCTTGCAAAACACAGGGAAATCCTGTTATGCATCAAAGGCGAGTTGATCGGCCTGAACTATGCGTTTGATGGCCCCATCTCATCCTTCGTTTTGAAGTTGGCTCGCGAACTGGGCGAGGTATTGGATGAAGATGCCTCTTATGATGTGTTTGTCGAGGGGGACACGCCAAAAGTTTTCAAAAAATTGGAAAGGGAGGAATAACAATGCGTGAAATTCTGTTCCGTGGCAAGCGGATCGACAATGGCAAATGGGTGGAAGGTGGCTATTACCTTGACCCCTATCCGAATAAGGTATACATCGTTCAGTGGAATTCTACCGGGATGGGTTTTGCAGATCATATAGAGGTATACCCCGAAATTGTGGGACAGTACACCGGGTTGGTAGATGAAATGGGCAGGAAGATCTTCGAGGGGGATATCCTGCACGGTCAATTTTTCGCCGTCAATCGGCAAATGTTTGTTTTTAATGATATACATGTCGTTTTTCACGACGGTGCGTTTCGTTTTTTGTGTGGCGGCAAAGGCGCTCTCCCGCCCGATGAGGTAAAAAGAATCTCATGGGCAATCGTCGGCAACATCCATGAAAGCACCGAAAAGGAGGAACCCAAATGATCTACAACCTTAACGAATTTGCCAAGGAAGTCCACGAAAACGCCGTCGCCCACGGCTTTTGGGACGATGATGCTACCGATGAACGGCAGATCGCCCTGATCCACTCAGAATGGTCGGAGGCGCTACAGGCTGACCGCAGCGGATGCACGCCACGGGAGGTGTGCATGGAGCTGATCGACGGGGTGCTGAGGGTGCTGGATTACTGCGCAGAAAAGGGCGTTCAAGTAGCGGATTGCAAATGGGAATCAACCATGGGCTTTTTCAATTTGGTTGTTCATTTGCATAACATCACCAGCATGCTGATTCACATTCCACGGATGGTATCCCCGAAGAGGCAGACTTATATTGTGTCGGCGGTGTTCGCTTTTGTACGTTCTTACGACCTTGACCCCTACGAGCTGATGAAGCAAAAGCATGAATTTAACTTGACCCGCCCACATAAACACGGAAAACTCTATTGAAAGGATGTGTTTTATGCTCCTGTTCTGCGGCAGAAAAGTCCTGCTTGATGGCAAGCGCCCTTACATCGTCATCGAGAAGTTGCAATGCGATATGGTGGTCATCCAATCGACTATCAATTCCAAAAAGCAGTTGACTGTGAATCGGTCGAGGCTGCAAAGCGCCATCAAGTGGTAAAAAAAGAAAGCCCCCTGTCCGGCGGCAACCGGCAGGGGGTACGGCAAGAAAGGAGATGTCGCAAAACCATAATAACACAAGGGGGCGATCTTACGCAATACAAACCCATGAACCCGGCAAAGGCTTTTCTTTTGGATTACCGCCATTCGCTGCTGAATCTGGAACGCCATGTGCGGGAATACAACCGCCTTTCCAGCCAATATGACAATTTGCAAGCCGCATGGGATAGGGCAACCAGAGCAACCAGCAGCCTGACAGCCATCCGGGTTTCCGGCACGCCCAACCATGATAGCATGGCCAATGCCGTCATGGATATCATCCAGCTGGAACAGAAGCACGAAGCAGCCAAAGAGCTGTATGAGCAGTACAAGGGCAACGCCGATGGTACGCTGGACTGGCTGCTGGAGGATATGCAGCGGCTTGCCGATGTTGGCAAGAGCCGTTTGGAGGCCATCAGCCAGATACAGGAGCAGCGGCAGCAGTTGGTTCTTTTTTACCGCTATTTCCTGCCCTATATGTCGTTTGTGAAGATCGCCGAAGAAATCACCCGGCTCACCGGCAAGCATTGCGGCGAAGATAACGTGTACAAACTGCATGGAAAGGCACTTGCAGAATTGCGCCGCATCATCGGCGAATAAAAAGACCGGGGAGTTATTCCCCGGCTTTTTTCAATCATCCGTATGGTATGAATCATAGAACGCTTGCAGCGCAGGTGTGATGCCACCGTCGAAAATCCCGTTGGGGCTTCTGTCCCTCTCGATAGTCTCAACGATAGCACGCAGGATGAACCCTTGCATGGATTCCCCCATTGACGAAGCGTGCCTCTTCACCAGATCCTTCACGCCCTGCGGGGTGGTGATGGAAATCCTGTCGTAGTGGTTGCGTACATAGGTATTGACCGCTTTTTGCTGTGCTTTGGTGGTTGCCATATGTATATCCCTCCCCGATTCATTATAGGCCACAAATATATTTACATAAATAGATAATTTGGTATGAAACTTTGCCGTTTTGTAAATTGATATATTTATGTAAATATAATATAATTCAAACTGTCAGGAGGGGCGGTAAAGCCCCCCGGGCGTAAGAGGATAAAACAGGATGCGGTTAGCCCCGCCCACCTTACGAGGTTCAAGCGGCAAGCACGATGCGAAAGGCAACCTACTTACGCCACACTTCAAAGCAAGAAAGGGGAACCCGCAATGAGTACCTACGAACTGACCGCCACCGCCACCGAGCTGATGGAACTGAAGCGCATGCGTGAAGAGCTGGATGCCGAGATCGCCTCTCTGGAGGATCAGATCAAAGCCCACATGGGCAACACCGAGCAGGTGACCGCCGGAGCCTTCAAGATCAGCTGGAAGACCGTCACCAGCAGCCGGGTGGACACCACCGCCCTGAAGAAGGCCATGCCGGAGCTGGCAGCCCAGTACACCAAGACCACCACCAGCCGCCGGTTCACCATTAACTGATAGCAATGACCGCCGGGGGAGCAATCCCCCGGCAGAAAGGACAACGTATGAAAAGAGAATATGACGAGCTTGTTGATAAGAATTGTAAAAAGTCAAAGATTATCGGAAAATACGCTTTCATTACAGACAAAGAAAGCATTTACTATCGAGAATGGGGCAGAATTATTGACTATGATGGAGAAGCGTATTATATAGCGATTGCCGACGGTGCAGACAGTTTCCCGATGTTCGACAGAGATCAATTCAAAGTCCCGCAAAGACAATTCTTGCGGTATCACGCTGACCTTATCAGAGAAAGGAACGCCATTATATAACCACCCGCCCCGCACGGGGCGGCTGATCCCCGGGAGAAGGAGGCCCACCCCATGATCACCACCCAATTCGTTTATCAGTTCGTCGGCGGCCCGTTAAATGGTCAGACCCTGACCCATGAACAGGCCGAGGCCATCTCCATCGGGGAAAGCCCCAACTACACGCTGGAGCGTGCCATGGGGCGGCTGGTGCCCCGTGCGGAGCTGGATGAGCAGCCCCGGATTCCCGGCTATGTCGGCCCTATGTGGGACGGCACCCGAAACACCTCATTCGGCCTTGTGGGCGTGATCCGCTACGAGACCCAAGAGGTATACAACACCCTGAGCAATTGACCGATCCCCGCCCCGGAGGTGACGAGGGCAGAAAGGAACTGTCATGATGTACTACGAAATCAACGAAGAAACCGCCCGGGTATCCCATGATATGATGAGCATGCGGGATTATGTGCCCGGCAGCGCAACCGCCCGGTATCGTGCTTCTGTGGATAAGGCCGCCGAGCTGGTGGAGCAGCAGAAAAAGCAGGTAAGCGAGTTTTACCACGGCAAGCTGGATCACCTGCTGGACAGGTACGCCAAGACCCTTGCGGAGTACCTGAACCGGGAAAACCAAATCGGCACCATGTGCCCGTCCGTGATGATCGCCGGTGCCAGCAATTTCCCCGTGCACAAGAAGCAAAAGCAGGTTGCCGCATGGGATCGCAACCGGGAGAACTTTGAAAAGGCAGAAGCCATCCTGCGCCAGATCCGCAGCGTTGGCACCGGCCCCATCGACTTTGCCGACCCCCATGCCGAAGAAATGCTGACCGAGCGCATCGCCCTGCTGCAATCCGAGCTGGACGCATTCAAAGAGGCAAACGCCTACTATCGCAAGCACAAGACGCTGGAAGGCTGCCCCGGCATCAGCGAACGCCACCGGGAATGGCTGACCCGTCCCGGCGTGTTCCATGCGGGCGATGGCACGCCCTTGGAGCTGTACAAAGCCCCGTATACTTCTTACCACCTGACCAGCATCCGCACCCGGCTGAAAGCCGCCAAGCAGCGTCTGGAAGAGTACCACAACCGCCAGCAAAAGGCACAGCAGGGCGGCGACGATCTGAAATTCGACGGCGGCGAGATCGTGCGCAATTCCGAGCTGAACCGGCTGCAAATCATCTTTGATGACATCCCGGACGATGACACCCGCACCGCCTTGAAGCGCAATGGTTTCCGCTGGTCGCCCTCCAACAAGGCATGGCAGCGGCAACTAACCGAAGCCGCCGAACGGGCAGCCCTGAGCATTGTTCGACAGTAACGCCGGCAGCAGGAATCCCCGCCACGGGCGGCGAATAACTCAGGAAAGACAAACGAAGGAGGATGACACCATGTATTGGAGCATTGAAAGCTGGGGCAGCGACTATCCCCCTGTAAACGCCGATGAGATCATCTCAGCAGCCAACGCTGTGATTGATAGGTATGCCAAATCCAACCCCGATTACACCGAAGCCGAGCTTCGGGATTACAGCGACTATCTGTGGGAAAACTTTTGCATTTACGGTGAGATTGACGGTGTCGTTGCAGAATACGAAGAATAAGCAAAAGCAGGGGATGGCATCATGAATTATCCAAGAATTGGCGATACAGTACCATTTGGCGGCAAAAGTTATGTATTGATTTCAGAACCTTGCCCGATGGAAGATGTATATATTAAAGGTGTATGGGCATCCTCTGTTTTCTTTGCGGAGGGTTACGAAGCGGGAGAAGAACCGACAGGGGAACCGTATGTCATCAGTTGGGATGTACTGCCGGAATATGCTGGTATCGGAGCAAATGACCCATTTGTAACGTGGGAAATGATGTGCGCATGGGATCACCCTTCGCACGTTGAATAGGTAAAAGCAGGGGAGAAAGTCCCCTGTTTTTTTATTAAGTGCCACTTTTTCATGCAACTCAATATCAAAAATCGCCACTTTTTTGATGTTTTACCCCTCAAATTTGCATATTTGCTGCAAAAAACTATAACTGTACTTAGAATTTATCACATCAACTTATAAAAAAATCGAAAAAAGTTGCAAGATTACAGTCTTTTACAGTCTTTTTGTGATAACATACTACCGTCAAAAGCGACCACCCACCCGGGCAGGTCGCTTTTTTTGTGCATCCGTAGCGTAGTTGGCAGCGTGCCAGCCTTCCAAGCTGGCGGGGTGGGTTCAAGCCCCATCGGATGCTCCAATAGGTAGTGGCCTCGTGCCGGGATTTAGTGCGCAGCCCCCGCACGACCTCCGCATGGTGGGGTGTGGAGCAGGATGAGGGCAAAGGAGGGGATAACGTGCAGATCATCATGAAAAAGGTGTCGGAGCTGACACCGTATGACAAGAACGCTAAGAAGCATGATGCTGCACAGATCGCAAATGTGGCGCAGTCCATCAGCGAGATGGGATGGAAACAACCCATCGTAATCGATGCCAATGGCGTGGTGATCGTCGGGCATTGCCGTCTGCTGGCTGCCAAGAAGCTCAAGCAGAAGGAAGTGCCCTGCGTGGTGGCTGATGATCTGACCCCCGAGCAGATCAAGAAGTACCGCATTTTGGACAACAAGCTGGCAGAATCTCCGTGGGATCTCGACCTGCTGGCAGAGGATGCCGACGGGCTGGATTTCAGCGGGTATGATCTCGATCTGGGTCTGGATGTACAATCCGGGGGGGGTGCTACCAACGATGACATGTACACCTCGAAAATTTCCACGCCCCAGTACCAAGTGACGGATGTGAAGCCGGAAATCTCCGCTCTCGTCGATCAAACCAAGACAGATGCCCTGCTGCTGGATATCGAAGGGGCTCAGGTGCCCGAAGAAATCAAACGGTTTCTCCAATTGGCTGCATATCGGCATTTGGTTTTCGATTATCACAACATCGCCGAATACTATGCCCATGCTCCGCAGGAAGTGCAGGAGCTGATGGAGCGTTCCGCATTGGTCATCATCGACTATAACGATGCCATTGCCGGTGGGTATGTAAAGCTGAAAAGCGAAATCGATCAGATGTTCGAGGAGGCTTTCGCCGCTGATGAGGAATGATTTTTGTGCGTTCATTCTCTCACACGGCAGGGCGAACAACATAAAGACCCTCAAAGCCTTGCAGAAAGGCCATTACACAGGTCGCTGGTATATTGTTATCGATAACGAGGATGACCAGGAGGAAGAATACCGAAAGCGTTATCCCGGCCATGTGTTGCAGTTTGACAAGCTCGCCGTAAGCAAAACCTTCGATACAGCCGATACGGAGGAAAACCGCCGTACCATCGTATACGCCCGAAACGCCTGTTTCGATCTTGCAAGGGAAGTGGGTTGCAAGTACTTTTTGGAGCTTGACGACGATTATAATGTGTTCGAGCATAAAGTGAGTATCGGCGGAAAGCTGAAAGGGATCCCATGCACGGATCTGGATAGACTTTTCACCGCTATGGTCGAATATCTGGAAAGCAGCGGAGCGGTTACGATTGCATTTGCGCAAGGTGGTGACTTCATTGGTGGAAAGGATGGTACTGCCGCCAAGAAGGCGCTGCTGCGCAAGGCGATGAACACTTTCTTTTGCTCGGTAGATCGTCCTTTCCAATTCGTTGGTAGAATCAACGAGGATGTGAACACCTACACCCGTATGGGTCAGATCGGAAAACTTGTTCTCACGGTCACCGATGTATCCATAACGCAGACCACCACCCAAAAGAATGCCGGCGGCATGAGTGGCGTATATATCGACGGTGGAACATACCTCAAGAGCTTCTACAGCGTTTTGTTTTCTCCGTCCTGCGTAACCATCAATGCCATGGGCGACACCCATAAGCGCATCCATCACAATGTGCATTGGCGATATTGTGCCGCCCAAATCCTTAACGAGAGATACAAAAAAGGAGGTACCCCATGCCCCGTGGCACACACCCCAACAGCCTCGCCAACCTGAAAAAGGGCAAGCGATTCGATGGTCACGACGGGTCTGCGAGGAAAGCACAGGAGAAAAGTGCTGCGGCACAGTCCGAACGCAAGACCCTGCGTGAAGGTCTGCTGCTGCTGCTCTCCGAGGAGTTGAAGAAGGACGGACAGCCCACCGGCAAGACCACGCAGGATGCCATCATTGCCGGTCTGGTCAAGCGTGCTGTGGCTGGCGATACCCGTGCTTTTGAGATCATCCGGGACACCATCGGCGAAAAGCCCGTGGAGCGCATCGCCAACGTGACACCCGATCCTGATGTGATCGCAGATGTGGAAAAGGCGTTGTTTGGAAAATGAGTTATTCAAGGGATGATTACATCCGGGTTTTTCGTGATGAACCTGCCCGAATCGGGCATATGGTAGGGTTCACCGATCTGGGCGAGCTGCACAACCAATGGATGAAGGATATGCTGTACGGCGAAGGCGATATGACCCTGCTGGCGCACCGCCTGAGCTATAAAACCACCTGCGTTTCGGTTGTGCTTGCTGTGTATGTGGCCTGCCTGCCCAGAATATCCACCATGTTCATGCGCAAAACCGATACCGACGTGAAGGAAATCATCCACCAGACCAAAAACATTTTGGAAAACCCCAGCTTCGCCCATGCGGTGAAAATGATCATGGGCAAGCCGTTGGAACTGCTGACCGCCACTTCCACCGAGATCAACACCAATTTCAACCTGTCCACCCGTGGCACCTCTCAGCTGCTGGGCATTGGCTCCGGCAGCAGCATCACCGGTAAGCACTACGACCGCATCTTTACCGATGACATCGTCAACCGGGAGGACAGGGTGAGCGCAGCCGAGCGTGAGCGCATCAATGGCGTTTACATGGAGCTGCAAAACGTGCGCACCCATAACAGCCGGATCATCAACACCGGCACGCCGTGGCACAAGGAGGATGCCATCAGCACCCTGATGCCCAATGTGCAGCGGTATGACTGTTACTCCACCGGCATCATGTCCCCGCAAATGATCGAGGAAAAGCGGCAAAGCATGGCACCGTCCCTTTTCGCCGCCAACTATGAGCTGCAGCACATCGCCGCCGAGAACGCCCTGTTTGCTACCGCCCCCGGCAGGACGGATGACATCACCCTGCTGTATGACGGCATCGCCCATGTGGATGCTGCCTATGGCGGCGAGGATGGTACCGCATTCACCTGCGGATGCCGCCGGGGCGATACCCTGTACCTCTACGGCAAGCTGTGGCACAAGCACGTGGATACCGTGATGGATTTCATCGCCAGCGAGTGCAAGCGGCTCAGGTGCGAGCCATTGTATTGCGAGACCAACGCCGACAAGGGCTTTTTCGGGCGGGAAATCCGAAAGCAGGGCATTGTCACCCGCATGTATGCCGAGCGTGAAAACAAATACTATAAAATCTCAACGTTTCTCCGCAAATGGTGGGGGAACGTTGTTTTCGTTCAGGGCACCGATCCGGAGTATATCGCACAGATCATGGACTATACCGAGGATGCTGCCCACGACGATGCCCCCGACAGCGCAGCCTGTGTCTGCCGCATTTTAGACCGCAGGGAGTGACCCATATGTACATCAAGCACACATACCAAGACTGGCTCGCCACCCCCGAGGGGAAGCGGCTGGAACTTTTGGAGCAGATCATCGCCTCCTACAAAGGCAGCGACGAATTCAAGGCCGCCGCCGTGGCTGACGGCTACTATACCGGCGAACACACCGCCGTGGATAGCAAGTACATCCTGAAGCCGCAAAAGGTGACCTACACCGAGGAAGGCAAGGAAAAGAAATGCACACAGATGGCAGAGGTAAGAGGCAACCGCATCAATTGCGATTTCTTCCGTCGCTTTGTGGTGCAGCGCACCCATTACAGCCTCGCCAACGGGGTGGTGATCGATGGCAATCCCAGCGAGGATGTGCTGGGCAGCGGTATCGACCACGCCATTTCCACCGCAGCCCAGAAAGCCCAGATTCACGGCATCTGCTGGGGCTACTGGAACGCCGACCATCTGGAGATCATCCCGGCATACGATGGCGGCCTGTCCGGCTTCGTGGCTCTGGTGGATGAGCGCACCAGCCAGCCCATGGTTGGCATCCACTTCTGGCAGCTGGACACGGATCGCCCCCTGTGGGTGCGCCTTTTCGAGACTGACGGCATGACGGAGTACCGCAAGACCAAGGATGACAAAAGCCTTGTCGTGCATGCCAAAAAGCGCACCTATAAGCAAACCATTGCCACTGATGCCGCCGGGTCTGAGGTGGTGGGCGGCACCAATTACGGTGCTTTGCCCGTCGTGCCGCTGTATGCCAACGAGATGCAGCGCAGCACCCTGACCCCCGCCATCAAGCGCAAGATCGACGCTTACGATGTGATCACCAGCGACTTTGCCGACAATCTGGAACAGGCCAACGAAATCTATTGGGTATTGAATAATTTTGGCGGCACCCAATCCGATATTGCCGAAACGCTGGAAACCATCCACAGGCTGAAAGCCATCGCTAATGTGAGCGACGGCATGGGCAGCAGCACCGTGGAGGCCAAGTCTTTCGATGTTCCCTATGCTGCCCGTCAGACCGCCATCGCCCTGCTGACCGAGACCCTGCACGATGATGCCATGATCGTCAACCTGAAAGAGATCACCGGCGGTAGCCTGACCAACGTTGCCATTGAGACCGCATTCACCCGCATGGATTTGGGTGCGGATGAGCTGGAATGGCAAGTGTTCGCCTTTGTGCAGCAGCTGCTTCGCCTCAATGGTGTGGATACCGAGGACATCACTTTCAAGCGTGCCCGGCTTTTCAACACTTCCGAGACCATCCAGAATATCTATTTGATGCGCCAAGACATCTCCCGGCGCACCGCCCTGACCCTGAATCCCATGATCGCCGCCGATGAGGTAGACCAGATCATGCAGGAGTCCGACGAGGAACAGGCCGCCAGCCGGGAGATGGCTGCCATCGCTGCTGCTGTAGACAACGAAATGGAGGACGAAGATGATCCTGCTGCCGAATGAGGATAAAAAGCTGGAGGATTGGGAGGAGAAGCGAGCCAACCACACCTCCCGGGATATCACCAAGCACTATGCTGCCGCCGCCAAGCTGGTGGCCAAGGAAATGAAAGCCGTTTTCAAGCGCATGAAAGCTTTTGACGATCCTCCCGCCCCCATGGATCTGGCTACCGCCACCCTGCGCAAGTGGAGATTTTCCCACCGTGCCGAAGTGTTGCGCACCAGCGAGGAAGTGGACAAAAGCGCCGGATGGCTGGCTGAGGTAGGCAAGTACGCCGCCCCCATCGTGGTTGAGCTATGCATGGAGATCTACAATCGCAATTCCTACAACGGGCATTTCCAGCCGGAGCGCTGGGCAGATGAGTTTTTCAGCGACTACAGCAAGCCCAAGACCTTCGGTGACATCCTGCGCAACGGTTTCGGGCTGCTGATGGGCGGCAAGCATGCCCTGCGGCAGTATGGCAAGCGACTGTCCGAGCTGCTGGATTCCATCGCCAGCAAGGCCGTCAATGTGGTGCATGGTGCCGCCAAACGTGCCCAGAATTGGGCGCGGATGCAATGGATCAGGGCAGTCAATGCCATCACTGGCGAGCTGTGGGGCAAGGGCTGGGATACCCAGCAGGACAACCGGGTGCGCGAATCCCACGAGCCGATGAACGGTCAGGTTCGCCGCTGGGATGAGCCATTCATCACCGGCGACGGAAATTATTTGATGTATCCCGGCGACACTTCCGCACCCATCAAGGAGTGGATTCGCTGCCGCTGCAACCTGCGCCGGGTCAGGCTGGTGTGATGACATGGCCTACACCCTCAAGAATCATCTGGACACCGTTTTGTACACGCTGGACGGCAACGCCCCCATAGCCATGCAAAAGGCTGGTGAGATCGCCGTGGAGGCTATCCAGAAGAAGATGCTGTACGGCTACCAAACGCCCCACGGCAGAGACCACCACACCGAGATCGTGGACACAGGCCGCCTATATGACAGCATCACTGCCGATGTGCAAAAAGTGTCCGAAAATACATGGGTTACCACCGCCGGAGCTTCCAGCGAGGCAGGCCGCATGGAGGATGTGAGCTATGCCGGATACGTACACGACGGAACCGCCAAGCTGGAAGGGCGACCATTCATCCGGGATGCCCTTTTTGATCAAGAGACCCAGAAAGCCATCGAGCAAGAGTTTGTAACCGAACTGCGCAAGGGCTTTGAATAACCACAGCAACCACAGCCGAGAGCGAAGCACCGCTCCCGGCTGTTTGCATATTTACAACACATCGTGGCAGTACGCCACCCTGAGAAAAGGAGAATGTGACCATGGCACTTCCCAAGAAGCAGCTGAAGGAAAAGCTTGCAAACATGACCCCCGAGACCATCGACGAGACCGTGAAATGGATCCTTGATGGCCACACCGCCTCCCTCGAAGCCGTGCAGGAAGACAGGGACACCTACAAGGCCAAGGCCGATCAGTATGACACCGTCGCCAAAGAACGCGACGATTACAAAAAGCAGGCCGAGGCCGCCGGAAATGCCGCCGAGGTGAAGAAAGAATTCGACACCTACAAGGCCAATGTGGAAGCCGAGCGCAAAGCCGCCAAGACCGCCGCTGATGTGGATGCCCTGCTGAAAGAAGCCGGAATCAACCGGGATTCCTTCCGGGCTGCCGTCGCAAAGTCCTACGACGCTTCCAAGATCACCTATGCCGAGGATGGCAGCATCTCCAACCGTGCCGAACTGGTGCAGGGCATCAAGACCGACTATGCCGATTTCCTGTCCACAGCCACCACCACCGGCACGCCCCCCATCACCCCGCCCACCGGCGGCAAAGCCGGAGGCATGACCAAAGACGAGATCATGGCGATCAGGGATCCCGAAGCCCGTCAGGCTGAAATCATCAGGAATCCCGCCGCTTTCGGTCTCTCTTTTTTCGAGTAAAGGAGCGATAAGCAATGGCTAATGTTCTTACTACCGCTGAAACCAATCTGATTACCACCGCCGAAATGGCACGTGTTCGTGAGGTGGACTTCGTTACCCAGTTCACCCACAATTCCCTTGCCAAGTTCATGGAGGTGCTGGGCGTTACCCGCCGCATCCCCATGATGGAAGGCACCACCATGTATCTGTACACCACCGATGGCACCCTCCAGGATGGTGCTGTGCCCGAGGGCGAGATCATCCCTCTGAGCCAGTTCAAGACCACCAAGACCCCCATCGGTGAAATCGACATTCACAAGTGGCGCAGGGCCTCCAGCGCGGAATCCATCAAGAAGTCCGGCTACAATGCCGCTGTGCGTGATACCGATTCTGTTTTGCTGCGCATGGTGCAGAAAGGCATTCGCGCCGACATGTTCGGCTTCTTGAATGGCGAAATCGCAGGCTCCACCGCTGCTACCGGCGGCAACCTGCAGGCCGCCCTCGCCAACGCTTGGGCACAGATTCAGATCAAGTTCGAGGATGACACCGCCGCGGCTGTGTATTTCGTCAACCCTCTGGATATTGCCTCTTACCTCGGCAGCGCCAACATCACTACTCAGACCGCTTTCGGCATGAACTATGTCGAGGACTTCCTTGGTCTGGGTACTGTGATCATTTCCTCCCAGATTGCTCAGGGTACCTTCATCGCCACCGCCAAGGAAAATCTGATTGTATATTACCTCACCATGAACGGCGATGTCGCCAATGCTTTCGGCCTCACGGCTGATGAAACCGGCTTTATCGGCATCAAGTCCGGCTATGTGAATGAGGAACGCGCCCAGATCGAATCTCTGGTGATGTCCGGCATCCAGTTCCTTGTGGAGTATGCTGCTGGCGTTGTCAAGGGCACTATCGGCGAAGGTGCTGGCGACGGTGATGCTGGCGACGAAGGTGCTGGCGACGAAGAGCAGGGGGAATGATTGAGCTGTTGAGCCAGCCCGCACCCGATGATGCCGTGGATCTCTCCAGCATGACCAAAAACGAGCTTTTGGCCTATGCACAGGAGCACGGAATCACGGGTGTCAACAGCTCTATGCTCAAGGCTGATATTTATGCGGTCGTCGCCGCCGCAATAGGGGAGGAATAACCGATGGTAACCGTCGCTGATGTGATGCGGCAATGCAATAACTACTTTGAAACCGGCTATCGTGCCACCAACTACAACATCAGCGGCGGTGTTCTCTCCCCCAATGATGTGCTGAGACCGGGGATGTGGATTCACATCTCCGGCTCTTTCTTTTGGGATGGCGTGTGGAAGATCGGCGAGGGCTGGAAGCTGGAAGGCGCAAAGGACGATGCACAGGATGATGCTTTCTATGGGAAAATTCATTTCCTCGCCCCGCCCCATGACTTCCTGAACCTTTGCGAGGAAATCGCCGCCTATACCGAAAAATTCGCTGTTTCGCCCTACCAAAGCGAGACCTTTGGCGAATACTCCAACACAAAGGCAACCGGCAAAAACGGCGGCATTCTGGGCTGGCAGGAGGCATTCGCCGACAGGCTGCGCCCGTATCGCCGTATGTTCACGGAGGTGGGGTGCTGATGGCGCTGGTGGATTTTCTGAATGACGATCTCGCCATCATGGACAAAGTAAGCCAGTCCGATGGGCAGGGCGGCTTTGTCTGGGTGTGGCAGGAGGGCGTGCATTTCACCGGCAAGGCTTTGCGCAAAACCAGCGACACCATCCTGATTGCGCAGCAGCAGGGCATGAAAGAGATTTACACCATCACCACCTTGGCGGCTGTGCCGCTGGATCGTGGCGATTATGTCAAGCGCATGCGTGACGGTATCATCTTGCGGGTGACCAGCGATCCCATGGACGCTACCATGCTACCCGCTGACAGTGAGGTGAAATGCCTGCTGGTGACCGCCGAAAGGACGGTGTTGTGATGGCCTCCTATATGGACATCTCCCAAGCCCTGTATCAGTTCTGGTCTCAGTTCTCCTATGGCGGCATGCCCATCCCAGCCTACCGGCAGGGCTATGTGCCGGAGGACGCAAATGGAAACGTGATTGCCCCTTTCCCGTACATCACGTTTTCCGCAAATCTGGGCGATTTCAACCGGGAAACCGTGCTGACCGCCTTTGTCTGGTGCCGCCAGACCGAAGGCCTGAACGTGAACGCCCAGCGGGCTGCCATCCTCGACCAGATCGCCCAGCAGATTCCCCCGCAGGTGGGCAGATTGTGGCGGCTTGCCAACGGCGGCGCTATGTGGCTAAGCCGCAACGTGGAATTCCTGAGCGATTACACCCCGCCCACCACCGAAAACAATGCGACATCCGTCGATGCTGAACCCATCATCGGGGGCCGCATTTCCTACATTCTGAGAACATTCTGAGAGGTGATTTTTTATGGCAGACAGCACTCTGTCTATGGTAACCCCTATCACCGCCGAAACCTTTAACCGGCTGAACTACAATGCCGGTATTCTGCTGCACGATTTTGACTTCAGCAGCGCCACCGATGCCGCCAGCCTGATGGCCTTGATCATCCTGCCGGAAACCCAGCAAAATTGTTGGTTCGGCGCTACCAAGGGCGGCATCAACGTGCAAGAGAACCGCAGCACGTGGTCGCCGTCTATGGATGGCAAACGCCTCCCCTTTGTTGGCGAAACCCAGTTTGACACCGCCGCCCCCAAAATCACCGGGACGCTGGTGGAGTACACCCCCAAAAACATCAAGGCCGTTTCTGGTGCTGCCACCATCGATGTACAGGAATTGATCACCACCATTCAGCCCCGGGCGACGATCAAGAGAGGCGACCACTTTCAAAACATAGTTTTCATCAGCAACAACGGTACTGATGGCCTGTATACGGTTGAGATCGATAATGCCTTGTGCACCAGCGGTATGAATGGTCAGAGCACCGACAAGGATATTGGAATCTTGTTTTTTGAGTTCACCGCCTACAGCAATAGTCCCCGTTTCACCGATGAGCTGCCCATCCGGTATAAGTTCTTCGGTGTGCCTGCTGAATGATTCACGCTGGCGTAGGTATCCACTGCGCCAGCATCTTTTTGAAAACAGGAGGAACCCATCATGAAAATCAGTGCCTTGAACACCACGGACGGCTTTGCATTGATGCAGAAGATCGTCCCCGCCACCGCCAAAATTCTTGAGGATGCGGACATCATCAACGCCAAAGCCCTTCTGACCAGCAAGGACGGCGCGGAGATTGCCGCCAAGGTGACCCCCGTTCTGCTGAAAAACCACATGGATGATGTGATCCAGTTGGTTGCCATCATGCAGGACAGCACTCCCGAGAAAGTGGCAGCCCAGCCCATCGGCAGCACCGTAGAAACCCTGTCGGAGGGCATCAAGCTGTTCTCCGGTTTTTTTACTGCCTCGCTGCATTTGGTCGCCAGCGCGTAACCGTTGCGCTGCTGACCTATCGCCCGCCCACGGCTGACATGCTGGTGGATGTGATGATGGTCGGGCAACGTGAAGAGTTGAAACGGCGGCACATGGGCAACCTGATCTGGTGCGTTGCCCGGTTTGTGCAGCCTGATGCAGACCTGCCCAGCTATGCGGATTTTGCCGAACGGCTGGAGCGTGACACCTACGGCACCCACAGGGAGGTAAACGTGGGCGAGGCCATCGAGAATATGATTTCCACATTCCTCCCGAAACGAGGTGAAACCAATGGCCCAGAAACTGTTTGAACTGGAAGCGGATATTGTCCTGAATTCGGACACATTCGCCACCGATTTGTCCAATGCCGTGGACGATGCCAAAGCCCTTGCTACTGAGATTGATGATCTGAACACCGCCCCGGTGGGGGTTACTGCAACGAGGCTTAATAATGTGGTGGGTGATGCCACCAAGATCAAGATGGATATCGACACTGCCAGACAGTCGGCTGATGATACAGGAGATAAGCTGTACGAGCTTGGCTATAAAGGAGGCCAAGCAATAAGGGGATTGCTTGAAATCTTCGCCGGTGTTGCTGGGTCTGTTGTCGAAACTGTCGTCGCTGGCATCTTCGAGCTGGGCGCTGAGGGTATCGAAAAAGCAGCTGCTACGGATAGCCCATTGGCGCAAGCCTACAACAGAGCCGTTGAAAACCTTGACATAACAAGGGAATTGACGAAACTGGAAGTCGGCGAAGCTCTTTTGCCGTTGGCAACGAAATTCCAAACATATCTGGACAAAATACTTTCTTCCATTCTTGGTTTTGATAAGGCTGATAAGGTGCTGTATTTCCTCGACCAAGTGGAATCATACAGAGCCGACAACCTGAAAACAGTAGCTGAAAACGTTGAAGGCCTTTTTTCTGCTTTTGAATCTGTGCAGGTGAAGGAAGATCTTCCGACGATCGAGAGCATGGCCGAAGGTGTGGAAAGCCAGACCCAATACTGGGAAGATTATGTGGCAACTCTGGAAAGCCTCAAAGCCAAAGGTGTCGATACTCAGTTTTTGGCTGACATCGCAACTGGATCGGTAGAAAGCTTTGCCCAGCTCCAGGCGTTGGATGCTGCTGATCTTGACGCTCTGGAAGAATTTATGACAAGCATGAGCGATCTGCAAGCTGCTGAAAGCGCTGCCGCCGAGAGCATCAATAACGTGCAAGTGGATGCCTATCTTGGCTCTGAATCTTTGAAAGAAACATTCGTTGACCTTGTGGATGGCATCAACCAAGAGGAGGCCGCAAAACTTTCGGCTCAAGCGACAACCGATGGAATCATTTATACTCTCGCGGCGGCTTATCCTCAAGTTGCAAGCTGGGTTGATGCGATTCGGGCAGAATTTGCGGAACTTGGCATGCTGAATTACACACCTTCCGAAGGACTTTTCAGGCCATTGGATAAAGGGACACCCAAAGTAGGAACGAACAGCGTAAACGCCCACGGCCTTTCCTATGTCCCGTATGACGGCTACATCGCCGAGCTGCATGCAGGTGAACGTATCCTCACCCGCCAGCAAGCAGAAGAAGCCGAAAGAAGCGCAGGAAAACCCGCTGCTGCATTGGAACCGGGCATGATCCGGCGGGAAATGGTCTCAGCCCTATCCGAATGGCTGGCACCCGTCAGCACTAATCAAGTGATTGGCATCGTCAACAATGGCCTTGCAAATGAAACGAGGGGGGTGCGATAATGCTGAACCGCTACGAATGCAGTCTGGACGGCAAGCCGCTTTCGGCGATCTCCCCCAGCATCTTCATCACCGACATCCGGGAGGATGCTCCCCCGGACAGGATCACCGCCGAACCATACGCCATCCATAACGGCTCCCGCTTCATCCGTAAGCAGCGGGAGTCGCTTTCTGTTTCGGTGGAATTCGCCATCCGGGAGCAGGACGAAGCCCGCCGGATGGAAGTGTGCCAACTGATCCAGAAATGGGCGAAAAACGGCGGGTATTTTGCCCGTAGTGACCGCCCCGGGCAACGGCTCAGGGTACGCTGCGAAACCCTGCCCAGCGTGGCTTCCGCGATGAAATGGACGGAGATTCTTTCCATGGTTTTCACCGCCTACGAGCTGCCCTATTGGGAGAGCGTAGCGGCGACCACCGTCACCACCACCGGCAAAAAGGCCGTGTTCGTCCCCGGTACGGCAGATCATTGCCGGGCAAACGCCACCATCACCGCCACCGGCGGCACACTTACCAGCCTGACCATCACCACCAAAGCCAGCACTATTTCTCTGTCCGGCATCAATATTGCCAATGGCGGCAAGGTGGAGGTCGGGCACGATGATAACGGCTATCTGTTCATCCGCAGCGGCAGCACATCCCTGATGGCCTACCGCACAGAGACCAGCGACGATGATTTGCTGATCCCTTGTGGACATAGCGAAATCAACGTGTCCGGTAATGTGGCTGTCAGCATGAGCCTGAGCGCAAGGGGGGTATGGCTTTGAGGGTGAGATTACCGCAGCTTTTGAGCAAAAGCACGCTGAAACCCTCCACCCTGCTTCACCCCCTGTCCCTTTCCGTGCAGCGTGAGTTGATCCCCTGTTCCTCTGCCCGCATGGTGCTGCCAGAGGGCGAGAAGGTCGCCATCAAGGACTTTGTGCGCCTGTACACCATCAACGGGGATGAGGGTATCTTCCGGGTGACAGCGGTAGCTCCTGCCATCCCCGGCGGTACCGATGTGGTGCTGAGCCATGGCCTGTGTGTGCTGTATGACGCACGCATGACCGGCACGGGAACGCTTGAGGGGTCGCTGGGGGATGTGGTGCGTCAGCTTCTCTCTCATCAGGTGGTATCCGTGGGTGGAACACCCCTTCTCAATGCTGGCAGCTTCGCCAGCGGGGTGAACATCCGGGTGGAATACAGCAATTCAAGAGTTTTGGATTTACTGGAAGAAGCCTGCGAAAAGGCATACACCGAAAAGCTGACCATTGAACAGTCCTCTATCCCTTGGGTGGTGGGTTCCGTGGCTCTGTCCAACAGCCCCACCGCCGAGGGACGTTTTTCCCGAAACCTGCAATCGGTCAGGATCAACATGGATGATGACGATCAATGCACCCGGCTGATCGTTGAGCATACTGACTGGGAAACCGACGAAAAGACCTACACCACCCATGATGCGGATACCATCGGGCAATACGGCATCATCGAGGATGTGTGGCCTGTACCCTACGGAGCCACACAGGCCGAGGAAGGCGCCTACATCGCGGAGCTGTTTCGGCAGCGCAAGGAGCCAAGCACCAGCATCCAGATTGACGCTGTTGATCTTTTCGCCGTCACGGGGGAACCCCTTGACCGGCTGGACACCGGCGACATGATGCGCTGCTGCATGCCGGACTATGATACCACCATCAACAATCGCCTGATGACGGTGCATTTCCCTGATGTGTACGGGGATCCTCATGCGGCGCGGGCATCCCTGCGCAATCGTCACCGCCGTTTGTCCGACATGCTGCGCACCGTGCGCCGGGATGTGGATCACGAGACGGTCATCAACAATCGGCGGTATGGCGGCGCGTCCTCCCGCATCGATCAGACAAACATCCGGCTGGAAGCCACTTACGAGGAAGTGGAACAGTTGGATAACACCACCAAGGAAACATTCAATCGGGTTTTTGTTGATCTGGATGCCAAAAAAGCCGCCATCGAGTTGAATACTTCCAGCATCGTCAGGGTTGGCGAGGATGTAAGCGTTGCACAGGCGCAGCTGATCGTTCAGGCCGGACAGATCAGCACCAAAGTGAGCAAAGATGGCGTTGTGTCTGCCATCAACCAGACCCCGGAAACGATCTTGATACAGGCCAGCAAGATCAATTTGGTTGGATATGTGACCGCCAGTCAGCTATCGGCAGAGATTGCCAACATTAGTCGGTTTTTTTCTGGCGTTGCAGAAGCGTCTGTGCTCAAAACCACCATGCTCAATTGTACCAGTACCATGCTTTACAAGGATACGGCGGTCAGTTGGAAGGAAAAAAGTGTGGTAACCGGTGTGAACATCACACAAGAAAAAAACATTGTTTCGGTTAAGGACACAAACGGCAACACCGTTGTCATTAACTATGTAACCGGCGTTACCGCAACCCCAACTCGAAGCACTTTGTCTTATCTTGGCAACTAAGGAGGAGCCTTATGCTCGAAAAATTGAATGGCATCAAAATCGCGCTCAACACAGTCGCGGTGAGCGGGCGCAACGATATCAACACCATGGCTGGCGTTTTCCATGTGCTGGATGAACTGTGCATGGAGGCCGCCGAGAAGGAAGGTGCAGCGAATGGAACTAAAAACCAGCAGGGATAAGGTTTATCCTATCGTTTGGGCAGATGTGGCATCCAGCGGCGTGCTTTACATGCAGGTGCAGGACAGCCGCCCCCTTGCCCAGATCGCCGAGGATTTCGACGGGCTGGAATGGCTGGAGCGCATCAGCGAGGATCAGGGCGACAAGCGTTTCGATGGCTACAGCGTGCTGACCGGTGTTGACCGCATCACCCCGGATGTGGTCAACGTGACCATCCGAAAGGGGGAAAACAATGGCTGATCTGTTTTCTGCTCTGCCTTACGTGGTGGATCTGGATAAGCCGGTAACCAAGACCATGATGTATAACCTGTTTGTGACAACGAACAAAAAGGCGCACCGGTTCATCATCACCCTGCGCCGCGGCGGTGTGGATGTGCCTTTCACCGGCTCGGTGGTGGGTACGCTCATCAACTACTCCGATATGATGACGCAGGAATACCCCGGCAGGGCTGAGGATGGCAAGGTCGTGTTTGACTGGCCTGCCTCTTTTTATGCCAAAAGCGGCCTTTTTTGCGTGATCATCACCGTGGATGACGGGGAGGTAAGCAACAGCGTTTTCGCCGCAGAGGGCAGCATGATTCTGGGCGAGACGGACACCCTGTACGACCCCAGCCATGTGGTGCCGTCTCTTGCAGAGCTGCTTGCGCAAATTGACGCGACACGGAACGCTGCTACGGATGCCAACAATGCCGCCGACTCGGCGAGTCGTGCCTCCACCGATGCCAATTCTGCCGCCGACAGGGCAAATGCCGCAGCTCAGTCCATCGAGGGACTGACTGTGAGCGCATCGCCGGGCGCTGCTGCTGATGCGGAGATCACCGAGCAGGATGGTGCTAAACACATCCACTTTACATTGAAAACCGGGGAAACGCCTGTCATTACGTTCTCAGTTGCGACGGGTGCGCCGGGCACACAGGTGCAGGTACAGCAGTCCGGCACGCCGGAAGCGCCGAATGTGCTGTTGACGATTCCTCGGGGGGATACGGGTGCTGTGGAGGGCATTGATTATTTTGCCGGGAATCCGTCTGCCCTTGGCACGGCTAACCCCGGCACGGTAAATGGCGTTGCCCGCGGTGACCATGTACATCCTATGCCAACGGCCAATAATGTTGGCGCGCTGCCCATAGACGGCACGGCTGCGGATGCAAGCAAGCTGGGAGGGAAAAACCCTGATTATTTTTGCGGGATGCCTGATTATAGCGCAACGGAAACGCTTTTTAGTGTTTCCCCAGCACCTACGGCAAATTCGGTGTTTGATTTTACATGTGAGGAAAGCGGCTGGATTCTTGCGATAATTAACACACTAACAGCAAGTGCGCACCCATTCATGACTGTTTTGATAAACGGCGCGGTTGTCTTTTATAACGCAAAGGGTGCGGCAGACGTTTATCTGGTTCGCACAACGCCGGTAATCCCTGTTCGGGCTGGCGATGAAGTCAAAATAACGCTCGGTGACTATGATGTTGGCGGGTCGAGTAGAACGGTGTATTTTTACCCTAACTCGTAATAGGAGGTGATCGAATGTTTTTAGCAATTGACGAGCGCGGTGTGATTCACGGATTCAGCAAATACCATACCAATTTCGGAAAGGAGTATATGCAGCAAGAAACCGCCGCAATCAAAAAAACGCCTGCAGACGCATTCGACGAGCGAGGGATTCCCTGCTACCGCTACGGCAAAGAAAGCGACAAGGTTATTCGCCGAACACAAAGCGAAATTGATGCGGATTATACCGAGCATGAAGCCGCCCCAACGCCTGAACAGCGCATTGCAGAGCTTGAAAAGGCCTTAGAGCTTCTTTTGTCGGGGGTGACGGAATAATGAAGCCAGAATTGCGGGAAAAGATTATCAAATTCAACAGGCAACGGGCGGCAGATGCAAAAAAAGCGGAATGGTTGACCACTTTGTTCTCCCGGCTCCCGCCCGGCATCGTGAAACAGCTCTACAAAGACCCCGTCTGTGCGGAAATTCTGAAGCAGAATGGGGTCGAACAGTAAGGAGGGATCATCATATGAATCCATTGCATCTGATATGGATTGTGCCCGTGTGCACGCTGACCGGAGGCGTTTTGATGGCACTGGCTGCTGCGAGCGGAAGAAACAGCAACGGCGGTGATAGCGCATGATCACCGTCAATCAATTTTTGGAGGCGGTGCAGGCCATCGCCATGACCCCTGGCCTGACCTACCGCATAGGCGGCACCGGCACTGATGGCACATGCGACTGCATTGGCCTGATCATCGGCGCTATCAATAGGGTGCAAAAAACGGTTTTTCCGCGCAAAAGCACCAATTATTTCGCCCGGCATGAGATGGCGACCTTTGAGCCTATAGAGGATGCTGACATCCTGCCGGGGATGATCGTCTATAAAGACCGCCCGGACACAGGCCAGCTCAACGACAGCTATAAACCCGGTGGAGAGTTTTACAACGGCGACCCACGAGACCACTACCACGCCGGGGCGGTGCTGTCCACCCTTCCGCTGTCCATCGTGCATTGCACCTCTGGCGGCGGTGTAAATGGCATCACCTATGATGATGATCTGTCCAATTGGTCACATGCTGGCAAGTTGAAACTGGTCGAGTTTGCAGAGGATGTGATCGACATGTCCGAGACCACTCAGGCCGTTGTAGTTACGCCCGACGGCAACCCCGTCAAGCTGCGATCAACCCCCAGCACCGACAAACCGTACATCGCCAAGATTCCCGATGGGGATAATGTGCAGGTGTTTGCCGATGCGCAGGGCTGGGCAAAAGTGATTTGGCAAGGCCGGGCTGGCTACTGCATGAGTAAATTTTTGCAGTATGATGGGCAGCCTGAGCCGGAGGACGCTGCAACGCCCAGATGGGCGGCCTTGATACTGGATAAGCTGGATCAGGTGATTGGGCTTTTGAAGCGTGGAACCGCTGATTGATAGTCAAACCAAAACAAAGGAGCGAAGACTATGGGAACGATTTGGGATAAGGTGATTAAGATGTTGGCCGGTATCGGCGGCGCTATCGCTGGCGCATTTGGCGGCTGGGATATGCTGCTGATGGTGCTGGTAGTGATGATGGTGATCGACTACATCAGCGGTATTGTGGTGGCCCTGATGGGCAAGAGCGAAAAGAGCGCCACCGGTGGCCTGAGCAGCGCTGTGGGCTTTGCTGGCATTGCCAAAAAGGGCCTGATGATGCTGGTGGTGCTGGTAGGTGCCATGCTGGACAGAGCCATGGGAGCCACCCATGCAGTATGCCGGGATGCGGTGTGCTGGTTTTATATTGCCAATGAGGGCTTGAGTTTTTTAGAGAACCTGAACCGGGCAGGCGTGGAGTTCCCGGAGTTGATCCAACGTGTGTTGGGTCTGAAAAAGCAGGAGGCCGAAGGCAAAATCGATGAATTGCCGGACGGCACAGAGGAGTGATGCCATACGCCCACCAACAGCGAGATCAATGGCATCATCAATGAGCACATCCACAGCCAGCGTGACCGGGGAATCCTCCGGCGTGCCAAGGTGGACGGAATTTGCTATGAGCAGATAGCCGAGGAATTCTCGGTAAGTCGCACGACAGTATACAACACCGTGCGCAAACACAGAAGTCTTTTTCCCGACTGACTTTGACCACCCTTCGGGGTGGTCTTTTTTTATGCCTTTTTTGAACAATGTTGATACGGCTCTTTCTCGTGGAAACTGTCAAAAAGCGAGAAAATTAGCCCATCGGAGGTGATGAGATGGCTAACTATCCCTACTATCAGCCACCCATGATGATGGGCTATCAGCAACCCGCACAACAGCAGCAGAACGGGCTTTTTTGTCGCCCGGTGACCTGCCTTGATGAGGTGAGAGCCACCCCTGTGGATTTTTCCGGGTCGCCGATGGTGTTTTTGGATGCTGCCCATGGCATGGCCTACACCAAAGCGTTCAACAGCATGACCGGCGATTCGGAGATCATCCAGTATCGGCGTGTGGCTGCCCAGCAACCACAGACCGTCTCGGTTGAGGCTTTCGCTCAGTTGCAGCAGACGGTTGCGACCCTACAGCAGGAGCTGGATGAAATCAAGAATCCCCGCATAGAGGAGGACTATCCGTATGAACAACCTGATCGGCAATATCCTGACCGCTATTCGCAGCGGCGCAAACCCTATGCAGACGATTATGCAGACAGTGCAGAGCAACCCCAATTTGAAACAGGCGAACAGTATCTTGCAAGGCAAAGACGCTCGTCAGCTCGAGCAGACTGCCCGGAATATGTACAAGGAGAGGGGCATCAACCCCGATGATGTACTCCGCCAGTGGGGTTTGAAATAACGATACCAACGTTGAGTGCACGCAGCGTTTGTATATATCAACTCAACAAAAAGGATGTGAAAAATCCAATGGCAGATAATGAAATGCTTACCGGCTATCTGGCTGGTCAGAGCGACAGCAACAACAACGGCGGCATGTTCGGCGGCGATGGCAGCTGGATCTGGGCCTTGCTGATCCTTGCCCTTCTGGGCGGCGGTTTTGGCTTTGGCGGCGGTATGTTCGGTGGCGGCATGATGGGAGGTATGGGTATGTATCCCATGATGATGATGAACGGCTTCGCCACCAGAGCCGACATCAACGAAGGTTTCCAGTTTAACGACTTGCAGAACGGCATTCGTGGTATCACCAATGGTCTGAGCGACACCACCTATGCGCTCAACAACGCCATCAATGGCGTGCAGTCTACCCTGTGTCAGGGTTTCAACGGCGTGAACACCACTATGCTGCAGGGCTTCAACGGCATGGAGCGTGGCTTCTGCACTCTTGGTC
>JAZSOJ010000191.1:0-1586 GCA_045536855.1 Clostridia bacterium
AGATGGTGCTGTAATCCCGAATCTCAGGAATACAAAATTCAGGAGATGACGCTTGCGGGCAAGACCAAAACGGTCGGACGGGATGTAACGGTCGGGGAGGTTATGGAAGAGGTTATGAAGGATTTGCCGTATTACAGACGGAGTGGCGGTGGTCTTACGCTTTCAGGCGGAGAGAGCTTATGCCAACCGGATTTTGCGGCGGCGCTCCTTCGTGCGGCGAAAGAGAGAGGCCTTTCAACGGCAATAGAATCAACGGCGTGCGCATCGTATGAAACCGTTCAGAAGCTGCTCCCGTATTTGGATTATTATTTAATGGATATCAAACACATCGACAGCGAAAAGCATAAAGCATTTACCGGAAAAGGAAACGAGTTGATTTTGGAGAATGCCAAAAAGCTTGCCGTGGATGCGAAGAATCTAATTATAAGAACACCGGTCATTCCTACATTTAATGATACTCCGGAAGAAATTTTAGCGATTGCACAGTTTGCAAAATCGCTTCCCAACGTCAAAGAGCATCACCTTCTTCCGTATCATCGCCTCGGGCTTGATAAGTATGCGGGGCTGGGTAGGGAATACACCTTAAAAGAAATTGTACCGCCAACCGATGAGCATATGCAAAAACTCTTAGAGGTTGCAAGCTCCACCGGAATCAAAGCGCAGATTGGCGGCTGACGGGCAGAAAGGAAAATGAGTATGTTAGAGCAATTGGATGCACTTTCCTTGAAAGATAAGATACGCATCGTGCAGGAACTTGTTCCGGGAAAACAGATTACGCTTGCGCACATCATTGCAAACCCCGACAAAATCCTGTATCAGAAACTGGGACTTGACCCGGCGCTTGATTATAGCAAAAGTGCCATTGGTATCGTAACAATGTCCCCCAGTGAAACAGCGATTATCGCAGGAGATATCGCAATCAAATCCTCCGGCGTAGAGCTCGGCTTTGTGGACCGATTCAGTGGTACCTTGATTGTAACCGGAACGGTTTCCGAGGTTGAGGCAGCCCTTCGTGCACTGGTTGATTATGCGAGGGAAACGCTGGGCTTTGTGGTTTGTGAAATCACCCGAACCTAAGGTGAGCAGTTATGAAAAAAATTATTCTGATGGGTCGGAGTGGTTGCGGTAAAACGAGCTTGACGCAGGCAATGCGAGGAGAAAAGGTTACCTATAAAAAGACGCAGTACATAAACCATTTCGATGTTATTATTGATACTCCCGGCGAGTACGCCGAAAACCATCACTTGGCACGGGCGCTTGCCCTTTATGCATACGAGGCGGATGTTGTCGGATTTTTGCTTTCAGCAACCGAGCCGTACTCTTTGTACAGTCCGAATTGTACTTGTATGGCAAACCGTGAGGTCATCGGCATCGTCACACAGATTGACCGACCGAATGCAAATCCCGAGCGAGCTGAGCGCTGGCTGAGGTTGACGGGTTGTAAAACTGTTTACCACACAAGTGCTAAAAAAGGCGAAGGGATTTCGGACATCTTAGAACACCTAAGAGAAGAGGGAGATGTACTTCCCTGGGACGAAAAACAAGAAGAAAAAAGACAAAAACCACAAAAAACAACAAAAAAACAA
>JAZSOJ010000079.1:0-8366 GCA_045536855.1 Clostridia bacterium
GCGTCTGCGGAGCGTTCCCGTGTGCCTCACCAATCACTGCACGGAGTGCATCGTGGATGTTTGACTCCATCGCAATGGAATCCTTGTATGCCGCCGCCACACGCTTGAGCTCCGGAAGCGAGGCATTGTTTTTCGATGTGATATAAATCGGCTCTACGTAGATAATAGAATCACGGAACGGAATCACCAGCATATTACCACGGATGACACTCGAGCCGCCCTGACCCCAAAGCGTCATTTCTCTTGAAATTTCGGGGTCATTATCGATCTTATTCTCAATCTGCATTGGGCCATAGATGGTCTCATTTTTCGGGAAGCGATAAAGCACAAGTTCTCCGTAATGGCTGGGTTTGGTGCGCATCACTAAAAGCCCGACCATATTGTACCTGTCGCCCAGCACATACGGGCGAATTAATACCAATTCTTCTCCGGCACCCTTTTCGACTTCCATTACATTGAAATATGGCTCAACCATGATTTCTTCTGTGTCGTACTTCTCCGTTGCCACACGCCACACATCTGCCTTATCATAGAACTGTCCGGCATCACTCACGTGATAGCGTTGGTAGATTTGCGACTGTACCTTAAACATATCCTCCGGCACACGAATATGGCTCGCTACCATCGGGTCTAACTCCTCCTGTGTAAATAAATCAGGATACATCTTTCGATAAGCACAAACAATCGGATCCGCCTCATCAATCACATAGAATTTCATATCACCGGTATAGGCATCCACCAAGACCTTGACGGAATTGCGGATATAATTGATATTACCGGAAAATTGTGCGTAGGGGTACTCTTTTGAAGTGGTATAGCCGTCAATAACCCACTTTAAGCTTCCATCATCCGAAAGCACGATATAGGGGTCCGAATCATAGGTAAAGAACGGCGCAACCATCTGCACCCTTTCCATAATGTTACGGTTAATCAAAATACGGCTTTCGCTGTCGATATTGCCGGAAACGAGCATCCGATAATCACCGTAATGGATGGAAAACATCAATCGTTTTAACCAATCCAGCTGGATACCGGTCTTGCCGTCAAAGCTGTTTTCGTAATCGGTATTTCCCACCGAATAGTCAAGCTCTTTATTATTCGGGCCGACGATAACGTAGTCGTTCGTCAGCTCGCCGTAATAGATACGGGGCTCAACCACCTCGGGCAATCTGCCGTTTGACTGCGGGGGGATATTGTCAATATAAAACTCCGGCTGACCCTCAGAGGTCACCCGATGAATCGGGCTTGCCACGATACCAAAGCCGTGGGTATAGCGGAACGCCTGATTGGCATAAGAGCGCGCCGATTCTTCCATATTATTTTTATTCATCTCACGTGCCGCCATAAACACCGCCTGCTGTTTTCCGTCTATGGTGTATGGCACGATATCAATGTCATGGAAGGTATAATAACGCTTAAAATACTGAAGCTGATTATACGCAGTCAGCGTTGCCTGAAAATCGGCGATGCGGATATTATCAATCTGCGTTTCATTCTCGTCAATATCACTCACTGTCAGGTTGCTGCTTGCCGCATATTCTCTTTCCTCAACATCTAAAAGCTCGTAGCTTCGGCGGGTAGCCTCGATGTTATGGGCGATATACGGACTCTGCAGATTTCTTTCATTCGGGTTAACCACCAAAGAATCTGTTACCATCGCAATTCCGCCGACCACAATATACGCCGCCGGCACAAGCGCAACAGCGATGACTGTTGCTATATATTTTTTGCGATACAGGAAAAAGAGTGCGCATGCGATGACCGCAATAATCAAAATCGGGGCAATGCGGTAGAAGTTAATCCAGATATTTGCTTCTACATAACCTGCACCAACGATATCGCTTTGCTTTCCAAAGGTTGAATACATCATTTCCTCTGCCGAGAACTGATAAGAAAGGCAAAGAAGAATTAAAAATATCAAAACATTGATTACCGTATGGATAAACGCTCCTCGATGGTTGGCAATCATATCTTTAAATGTTTTTGAGCCGTTATTGATAAATATCAAGGCATAAATCGCCGCTATAATAATCGTCTGCAAAAGGAAAGCTCCCTGCAATGTTTCAACAACAGAAATGGCAAACGGACGGGTAAAGATATAATAGCCGATATCTTTTGCAAAAATCGGGTCAACCGTACCGAATGAACCGCCATTCGTCGCCAGTAAAAACTTGGCGTAAAGGTCACCGCCCCACACATCGCTCGCCATAAATGCTATGACAACACAAAACAGGATGTACGGCCATTTTTTCCAAAGGAATCGAATTTCTATGAGTCGGTCAACCGCAAACCTTTTCACCAAAAATACATTGACCAAAAGCACAATCAAAAGAAAAATAAAGCCGACGGATTGTGTGATACCACGGGACAGCAGGTTTGTCCAGAATACGCCGGTAAAGTTTTCCCCTACCTCGGCAATCTGCCAGTAGTGCATAAAAAACTGGTATGCGGCTGTTAAAACGGTAGCAAGCACCAAAAAGACCACAAGGAAAATCAAGAGTCCCTTCCAATGCTTCGGCTTTTTCATACTCGAAAAACCGTTACTTTTTTGGGAAAAGTCATCCTTTTCTTTTGAATGGCCAAAAAATTGATTGAAGATATCTTCCATCGTGACTTACCTCCATTACTCTGCCTCTTCCTCCGGGAAGAGTGCTTCTGCAAATTCCTGCGGGTTAAATTCCTGCAAATCAGAAACTCCCTCGCCGACACCGATAAACTTTACACCGATGTTCTGTTCTCTGGAGAGCGCAATGACTACGCCACCCTTTGCTGTTCCGTCAAGTTTTGTCAAGATCACACCGGTAATGCGTGCCACGGATGCAAATTCCCGCGCCTGAATCAGTGCATTTTGTCCGGTAGATGCATCCAGCACCAAAAGAACTTCAAAATCTGCATCTCCGGTTTCTCTCTCAATGACACGAGCCGTCTTTTTCAATTCTTCCATTAAATGCTTCTTATTATGCAACCTTCCTGCAGTATCACAAATCACAATATCTGCACCACGGGATTTTGCTGATTGGATGGCATCAAATACAACCGCTGACGGATCCGAGCCCTCCTGATGTTTTACAATATCAGCACCGGCACGATTTGCCCAAATTTCCAACTGGTCAATGGCCGCCGCACGGAACGTATCTGCCGCCGCCAAAATCACTTTCTTGTCTTCGGACCGATACCGAGCCGCCATTTTGCCAATCGAAGTCGTTTTTCCCACACCATTGACACCAATCACCATAATAACTGTCGGTTTCTTTCTTGTGTCAATATGGCTGTTTTGTGCTGACAAAAGTTCTGCTATAATTTCTTTCAATACACCTTTTAAAGCTACTGCCTCTTTAATGCCTTGCGCCTTCGCTCTTTTTCTCAATTCATCAATAATATAAAGCGAAGTTTCTACTCCCATATCTGCCATGATGAGCGTTTCTTCCAATTCTTCAAACAGTTCCTCATCGATGGTTTGAAATGCGGAAAGCACGCTGTCGACAGTACCGACCAACGCGCTTCTCGTTTTTTTCAGTCCTGCCGCCAGGCGGGAAAAAAAGCTCTTTTGCTCCTCCTCTTGCGACAAAACGGTATTTTCATTATTCTTTTCTGACAGCGGAATCGGTGCTCCCTCGAGGCTTTCTTCCGACACAAATTCATGCGCCCTCTCTTCCATCACAAAGGTTACATCCTCTTCCGTTTGTGGTTTCTCTTGCGGCGTTTCCACCTTTCTGCCGAAGAATTTTTTCAGCAAGGTCCCCACCTCCTACTGTATAAATCGAATCGACTGATCGTTTTCGTGTTTTCTATCACGTCCCATGAGCGCCTCTACCGCCCATCTCGGCGACTTATCTCCAAACAACACCTGATATGCCGCTTGTGTAATGGGCATTTCCACATTCATTCGTTCCGCCAGATGATATGCCGCCTTTGTCGTATAGATTCCCTCAACGACCATCTTCACTTCATCCATCGCTTCTTGTGCGGATTTTCCTTGCCCAATTAAAATTCCGGCACGGCGGTTACGGGAGTGCATACTGGTACAAGTGACGATCAAATCTCCCATGCCGGACAGACCGCTGAAGGTTGCAACATCGGCACCACAGGCGACACCTAATCTTGCGATTTCAGACATTCCACGTGTCATAAGAGCTGCTTTGATATTGTCACCCAATTCTAAACCGTCAGCAATTCCGGCACACAGGGCAATTACGTTTTTAAGAGCTCCGCCGAGCTCCACTCCGGTCATATCAAGACTTGTATAAATGCGGAAATTGTCACACATCATTGCATCCTGAACATACTCTGCAATCTCAAGCGTACGAGCCGCAACAACATTGGTTGTCGGAAGATCTCTTGCGACCTCTTCCGCATGCGACGGACCGGACATTACTGCCACCTCTGCTTGCGGGATGGCATCTTTAATCGTAACGGAAAGACGTTTATAGCTTTCCTGATCGAGTCCTTTCGACGCATTGACAATAATCTGTCCTTTTCTTACAAAAGGACTCAGTGCCTCCGCCGTCTGTCGAACGGCCTTGGATGGCGGGACCATGACAATGAACTCCGCATCCTTAACCGCCTCTTCCATAATGCTGGTAAAATGAATCGCCTCGTCCAGTATAATACCGGGCAAAAAAGCCTTGTTTTCTCTGTCTTTTTCAAGCGCTTGCGCTTCTTCTTTTAAGTAAGACCATAAATTGACTGAAAAGCCACAACGAGCCAACAGCGTGCTGATAGCCGTTCCCCAGCCGCCGGAGCCAATCACTGCAACTGTTTTTTTCATGGCGATACCCTCCTGAAATGTCCTATTTTTTTGCGCCCAATTTGGATTCTGTTCCGCTCGCCAAGCGCTTTATGTTTGAGCGATGCTGATAAAAAGCCAAAACCATCATAACTACCGCTAACGCAATGTAGTATGGTACATGAGCCCCCGACTCGAAAGTACTGAAAATGATGACGAGAATCGGAAAAACCGCTGCACCGGTGAGCGAGCCTAACGATACAAATCGTGTCACAGCAATGACAAGCACGCCTGCAAAGAGGGTAATCAAGCCAATTCTCCAGTCAAGCATAAAGATCACAGAAATGGAACAAATAATCCCTTTGCCACCACGAAAACCGAAATACAAGGGATAATTATGCCCCAAAACTGCAGCAAAACCTGCTAAGTATTCTGCATAACGCCCAACGTCCGCCTGTCCCGGAAAGAAAATCGGTGCCACAATCCGAACGATAATCATTGCAAGAATCGTCTTTAAGACATCGCCGATGACCACAATAATTCCCGCTTTTTTCCCCATTGTACGAAGTGCATTCGTTGCACCGGCATTGCCACTGCCAACTTTTCGCACATCAACACCGATCATTTTACCAAAAATGACGGACGAATTGATGCTGCCCAATAAATATCCCAATATGAAAGCTATAATTAAAAACAAAATCATTGGCTGATATCCTCCCTATTCCTTTCCGTCGTCGCCTCGTTCACGAACGATAAACTTCACCGGCGTTCCCTCTAAACCAAACACACCTCGAATTTGATTTTCCAAATAGCGCAAATAAGAAAAATGCATCAGTTCTTTGTTGTTTACAAACACCACAAACGTCGGAGGGCAGGTAGAAGCCTGCGTCATATAATAGATTTTCAGCCGTTTTCCTTTATCAGAAGGGGGCTGAACCTTCGAGGTCGCTTCATTTAATACATCATTTAACATACCGGTTTTGATTCGCATCGTATTTTGCTCACGGACATATGTTACAAGGTCAAACAAGCGGTCTACTCGCTGACCGGTCAGTGCAGAAATAAAGTGCACCGGTGCATACATCATAAACGGCAGTTCTTCCATCACTCTGTCACGGAAGTGTTTCATTGTATTGGTCTCTTTTTCGACCAAATCCCATTTATTAATCGCAATAATCGATGCTTTGCCCTGGTCGTGTGCATAACCGGCAATTTTGGAGTCCTGCTCGGTTACCCCTTGGGTCGCATCAATCACGATGATGCAGACATCCGCACGGTCAACAGCGGCCAACGAACGAATAACGCTGTAGCGTTCAATCGTGTCATCTATTTTGCCACGTTTGCGCATTCCCGCAGTATCTACCAAGGTATAAACCACACCGTCTTTTTCAAAACGGGTATCAATGGCGTCACGTGTTGTTCCAGCGATATCACTGACAATGACACGCTCTTCGCCTAAAATTCGATTGATCAGGGAAGATTTCCCCGCATTCGGGCGGCCAACCACCGCAACTCGCAAGGTTTCCTCTTCCTCTTCGTCTGAATTTGTCTCAGGAAGTTTTGCAACTACCTCATCTAACATATCGCCAACACCGAGGCCATGGATGGATGAAATAGGCATCGGGTCTCCAAGCCCCAGATTATAAAACTCGTATAATTCCATGGGGGGCTGTCCGGCATTATCTACCTTATTGACTGCCACGACGACCGGTTTTCCCGACTTGCGCAGCATCGTTGCAACATCGCTGTCTGCTGCGACTAAACCATCGCTGACATTCACCATAAAGATAATGACATCGGCGTGGTCAATGGCGAGCTCTGCCTGAAGGCGCATTCCTTTTAAGATCACGTCATCATTCTTCGGTTCAATACCGCCCGTATCAATTAAGAGAAACTTATTTCCGCACCACTCTGCCTCACGGTAAATGCGGTCACGGGTAACGCCGGGCGTATCGTCCACGATAGACACACGCTCGCCGATAATCTTATTAAATAATGTAGATTTTCCCACATTCGGTCTGCCCACAATGGCTACCACTCTTTTTGTCATATGTTCTCCTCGCTTTATGCATTGATGAGTGCCTTTACAAAAGAAGTACCGTCATTTGCGACAGCCTCACAGGTTACACCAAGTTTTTGTTTTAGTTCTTTTACCGTAATATCGTCCAGGAATATATCTTCGTCTGCTTTAAGCATCGACTTTGTAATCAAAAGGCGCTCGAACTGTTTTCCGGAAAGCTGATTGATTAAATCCTGACCGCAGAGTAAGCCTGCCACGGATACACCACCGCCGAAGAAATTGTTCTTTATCATTACAACCTCTGCCCAGACGGGATAATAGGCGGCAACACGATCCACCAGTTCCCTGATATAAGGGTACGCAAGCTCGCCCGTTGCAATGACAGTTTTTTTGACCTCACCTGCTCTGTACGGTTTTTCGAGTGCCTGCATCACTTCATCTTCTAAGTTAGAGAGCATACCCACACCATTTTCAATCTGCGGAAAGTCTTCATATTCCTCTGCCGGCGGGATGCTTCTGCCTGCTAAAATGTAGAATTCATCGCTGGCATACACAAGTCTTGTCCCGTAGAGTTTTTTATATTTCTTTTGCCACGTTTCAATCTGAGTCAGCACTTTTTCTGCATCCTGCGGTGTAAAAGGCTCCAGCGGAAAAAGTCCATAGCGGTAAGCCGTGAGTCCAACAGGAACAACTGAAACACTTGCAAGCTCCGGCAAAAATTCTGAAAGGTCAAACAAAGTTTTTTCCAGTTCAAATCCATCATTGATATTTTTACAAAGTACAATTTGCATATTCATTCTGATATGATTTTCTTTCAGCATCCTACAATATTGTAGCACATTCCCTGCATTTTTATTATGCAACATTTTCTCACGTAAGTCAAGATTCGTCGTATGAATAGAAATATTAATCGGCGAAATCCGATAACGAATTAAGCGTTTGACGTCCTCTTCTCGCATATTAGTAAAGGTCACATAGTTTCCATATAAAAAGGAAAGCCGGGAATCATCATCTTTAAAATAAAGAGAGTCTCTCATGCCGCACGGCAACTGATCAATAAAACAGAAAATACATTGATTGCGGCATCTTTTGGGGCTGTCAAACAGCATATTGGCAAAATGGATGCCCAAATCCTCGCCCGCTTCATTCACAATTTCAAATTCAATCTGTTCACCGGAAGCCTTTTCCACCAAAAGAACAATTTCTTCTTCCGTGGATAAAAACTGATAATCTAAAAAATCTACGATATCCGTATCGTTGATGCGACAAATAATATCACCCGGCTCTAATCCCAGCTCCTCGGCAATACTTCCTGCCTCTACACCGGCAATGCGCGCACAATATTTCATTCGGCTCACCTCCGTTTGACCCTGAATTTGACAAAATGAATATATACAAAAATAGAGAAGACAACAACCTGCCTTCTCTACTCGTTTCATAGCAATTCTACTATGCCTGTGCTTTCACTACTTCTTTACCGTTGTAGTAACCGCATGCTTTGCACACTCTATGAGGCATTTTGTATTCGCCGCACTGAGGACAGCTTACCATACCCGGTATTGCCAGTTTCCAGTTTGCTCTTCTTTTATCACATCTTACTTTTAAAATTTTTCTCTTAGG
>JAZSOJ010000192.1:0-9212 GCA_045536855.1 Clostridia bacterium
TCCATATTTGCACAGTAAATATCCACATCCGGGTGTGCTTTTTTAAGTGCCTCTGCGCCCTGCGGAGCCGCAACTAAACACAAAAATTTAATGTTTTTTCCGCCATAGGATTTGATCTGCGAAATCGCATCAATCGCCGAGCCACCCGTTGCAAGCATCGGGTCTACTACCACAATTAAGCGGTTTGATATATCTGCCGGAAGCTTACAATAATACTCGTGCGGAATCAAGGTTTCTTCATCCCGGTACATGCCGATATGACCCACCTTTGCTGACGGAATCAGCTTTTGGATACCGCTGACCATACCGAGTCCTGCACGCAGAATCGGAACAACCGCAAGCTTTTTACCCTTGAGCATTTTCTGCTTGGTTTTCTTAAGGGGCGTTTCAATTTCTACCTCTTCTACCGGCAGGTCACGAAGCGCCTCATAGCACATCAGCATCGTAATTTCTTCTACCAGTTCACGAAACTCCTTGTTCGGAGTGGTCTTTTTGCGAAGGATGGTCGTTTTGTGCTGAATCAGCGGATGATCAAAAATCGTTACATTAGCCATAGGAACTCTCCTTATTCTTCATCTTTTCCTTTGGATACCGCAAGATTCGTCAGGATACCTAAAATCAATGCGCAAGCAATCGAGGTAAGGGTTACCTGACCAAAGGTAAGCGTCAATCCGCCGATACCCGTGATTAAAATAACTGCAACAACAAACAGATTCTTATTCGCATTTAAGTTAACCTGCTGAATCATTTTTAAACCAGAAACTGCGATAAAGCCGTAGAGGGAGATGCAAACACCGCCCATAACGCAGTTCGGGATGGTTGCAAGGAAGGTTACAAACGGAGCAATAAAGGATGCCACGATTGCAATGATTGCCGTTGCTAAAATGGTAACTACGGATGCATTTTTCGTAATTGCTACACAACCAACAGACTCACCGTAGGTGGTATTCGGGCAACCACCGAAGATTGCACCGGCGATAGAACCTACACCATCACCTAACAGCGTTCTGTGAAGACCCGGTTCTTCCAACAGGTCTTTTCCAATGATACTGGAAAGGTTTTTATGGTCTGCAATGTGCTCTGCAAATACAACGAAGGCAACGGGAATATAAGCAACTGCAACCGTCGCAATATACTGTGCATCAATTGCGCCAAAGCCCTGCGCTGCTTTCGCAAACGTAAAGTCAGGATACCACTGCATATTGGCAAATGCAGAAAAGTCGATAATCAACAGTTCTTTGATATTCATTTTCATACCGATGAGCGTCAGCACTGCCGCCAAAGCATAACCTGCAACGATACCGATAATGAATGGAATAAGCTTCATCATTTTCTTTCCGTATACCGAGCAGAGAATGACAACAGCAAGCGTAAACAGACCACAGATAATGCAAGCATAAGGAGAGGCAACCGATACACCATCTGCAAGCACCTTGCCAACTTGAAGGTCGCCAACTGCGTTACCCGCCAAAGAAAGACCGATAATTGCAACGGTAGGTCCGATAACCACTGCCGGCATTAATTTACTAATCCAGTGAACACCAACAAATTTTACAACGAGCGCAATAACAACATATACAAGGCCTGCAAAAATCGCACCGATAATCAAGCCTGCATAGCCGACTTCCATCGAAACTGCGCCGCCGAATGCTGCGAACATCGAGCCGATGAAAGCAAAGGATGAGCCTAAAAATACCGGGCTCTTAAACTTTGTAAACAACTGATAAATGAGCGTACCTACGCCTGCACCAAACAGTGCTGCCGACTGGGACATTCCGTTGCCAATGATGGACGGAACTGCGATGGTCGCTGCTAAAATGGCAAGCAACTGCTGAAAAGCAAAAACTAAAATTTGCCCGAATTTTGGTTTGTCTTCCACTTGATAAATCAGATTCACTTGTAACCCCTCCAAAATTTGATAATTTTTTTTAAGGTCAAAACCTGATATCAGTATACCACAATATTTTGTAGTTTTCAACAAAAACCGACACAATTTGAAACAATTTTTAGTAAAAAAAGCAAAGCACAAGCACAAAGCTTGTGTTTTGCTTTTTCTCTCTTATAAATAAAACTTTCTGTCCAGTTTTCCATTATAAGTTCTTGCCACCTGCTCCACCTGCTCGTAAAGCGACGGAACTTTGTGACCTTCCAACTTAGTCGCAAGGAAGCTGCGAAGTGCTCTGGGGTCGAATTCTGTCTGCTCATGGACAACTACCAAGAGTTTTAATTTCTTGCCCGTAATGGCATCATCGACGCCAATACAGATACAGTCATCGATACCTTCATATTCCAGCGTGGCGGACTCTACCTCTGCCGGTGCCACTTTTAGACCGCCAACATTGATAACGTCCCCTTTTCTGCCGATGATATAAATAAAGCCGTTCTCGTCAATATATCCAATATCATTGGTATATACCACGCCATCACGCAATACCTTTTTCGTTTCTTCCGGATCATTCACATAACCCTTCATATTGACATCGCCCTTGCAAGCGAGAAAACCCATATTCTCTTTGGAGGACGAAATGACCTCTCCGTTATCGTCTACAATGATGATTTCTGAATTGGGCATTGCTTTTCCGATGCAGTTTGTAAGTCCCGGATGGCGATTATAATCATACATACAGACCGATGCGGATTCAGAAGATCCGTAATTGTTATAGAGTCTTGTCTTGGGAAGCATCTGGCAAAGGCGTTTTTTATCTGCTTCCGGAAGGGGCGAAGTGGCTGACTCGATAAAATCGATCTGTTCTTTATATTCGCTGATTTTATCCTGCGTCACCTGGAAAATCGTGCGGATCGCCGCCGGCGGCAGACAACAGGCAATATGTTCTTTTTGATAGTCTAACGCCTCGAAAAACCGCTTTAAGTTCGTCATTCCGTTTAAGATGCAAACCGTGCTGCCGTTGACTAACGAGGTAAATACTTTTCTGATGGCATTGGCATGATTTAACGGCCCCGGAACAATCATTAGCGTATCCTTTTTATACTCGCAGCCGTAAATGAGGTTCTCTGCCGTTGCCGTAAGCGCCCGATGAGAAAGCTCCACACCCTTAGAAGCACCGGTCGTTCCGGTCGTGAACAAAATATCTGCCGAATCATTTTCCGCCGGAAACTCTGTCGGCACAATACCTTTATAATACTCTTCTGCCACTTTGATGATATCATTTTTTCGTACCACACAGAAGCCTTTATTTTCCGGTATTTCTTCCTCTGTTAAGATGACATCAGCATCCAGTTTTTCAGCAATTTCAAGCATTTTATCCGTCGGCATATTGCGCTCTAATGAGGCAACGATTCCACCAGACAGGTGAATCGCCAAATAGCTTACCACATATTCCAACTTTTGCGCCGCCTTGGTAATGACGATATGACCCTTTAAGACGCCGGCGGCCTTTAAATACTCGCTGTAACCACACGCTAACGCAAACAGCTTGCGGTATGATGTTTTCTCTCCCGCCTCGATAACCGCCGTTTTCTCCGGCTGCTCATTGGCATAAAGCGCAACATATTCGACTACCGATTTTCTCATATGACACCTCTTTATTTTAGTTGTTCATGAACTGTTTCTTTCTTAAAAATATAACTAAATACCACGGTTGACAAAATCGCAATAATGACTGCGATATATGTTTCGGAGAAAGCTTCATGAATCGGATAAACACCAAACATATTCTTATATATGACCCAAAACAATCCGACAAGCCCTGTCAAAGCCATGGAAATCACCGCTGCACGGGAAGATGTCTTTTTCCAATAGATGCCAAGAAGTAAGATGATAAACATACTGCCTCGCAGACTGTATGCAAAGTAAACCATATCAAGTATGGTAGACGTTTTCCCCAAGAAAATGGCACTGAACATACAAATTGCTCCGCCGGCAAACGTTGCCAAGCGAGAGACTTTGAGCATGGTTTGATCAGACACCGGCCCCTTACAAGAGATCTGAAACACATCTCGGGAAAACAGCGTGCCGCAAGCCAGAAAAATCGGAGCAGCTGTGGATAAAATCGCCGCAAATACCGAGGCCATAATAAAGCCGCCCGAAACCTCCGGCAACGATAATAAAAGCGTCGGAAGCGCCAGCTTCGCATTTTCCAGTTCCGGGAATTGCACCTTAGCAATCATACCTAAAACAGCGATTAAAATGCCAAACGGCGCAACAAGGGCCGCAATCCAAAAGGACGATTTCACCGCCGTTTTCTCATCCCTGGATGTCAAAATCGGCTGCAGACCTGCCTGCGCCGTACAAGCACCTAAAACAGAGGCAAGCACCCAGGAAAATACTTTGGACGGACCAATGTTTAAAACGGAAAAATAACTCTTTGGGAGTTCCGTTGTCAACGCAGAAAGACCATCCATGTTTTGCGCAGATAAAAAGATTGCCAAAAAAGCACCGACATACATAATGATCAAATGCATGATATTGGTATATCCAACCGCCATCATACCGCCCATCACGGTATAAACGATGACACCGATGCCCATGACCAAAATAGCCGTCACGGAATCCAGATGGAACAGGGTTTCACCCAAGGTCCCGAGTGCAACCATCTGCGAGGTTCCTACGGCAAGCATAATGATAATCAACAAAACGGCCGATGCACGTTTTGCCTGCGGGCCTAAATAGGTGCCGATAATCCCTGAAACAGTGGGCGTGTTGAGTTTCCTGAACATTTTTGCAAAAAAGATTGCCAAAACACAAATACCCAAACTGTTCGCTACCGTATACCATGCGCCGGAAATGCCATATAAATATCCGTATTCCGACACGCCCGTCGTTGAGGTGCCGCCAAGCCACTCTCCGGCTCCCGCCACCACGCAGAGAACAAGCCCTAAATTAGCTCCCTCAAACATTTCCGATGTTTTCGCCTTTTTCTTGCTCCAAAGGCTGATGAAGATGGTTGCAAGCAAATATAGAAAAACAATTGTAATTTGCAGCATATATTATTCCTCTCGTTATTTTTGCAGACGTTCTACCATATTCGCCAATCCGTCCACCGAATTAAAGTTTTCTTCTACAATTTCCTCAAAGGGAATCGAAATATCAAACTCCATAGATAAGATTGAAATGATTTCTGTAATGGTCAAAGAATCTAAAATACCATCGTCAACCATCGTATTCGAAGACAAAAAATCAATTTGCGGCAATTCTTCCTGTAACACCTTCAAAACTTCTTCTCTCATCTTTTACGCACCTCTTCTTAAAAATTAAAGTAGATAAACGGGTTATAACCCCCACTGACTGCATAGACCATACAGACCATCAGCGCCAGGCACAAGACTACCACCTGCACAGTTTCCCATACCGGCCGGATCTTTTTATCCTGGCAGAACTTCGTTATCTGTTCCGCAACGGGGAAACAGAAGATGAAACCAAAGATCAGATACCACCGATACTGTCCCAGCCAATAAAGGCCATAGCTGTTCACAAACGGATTGCCATGGAGGCCAAACATCGCTCCATAATAACTCATTGCCGAACCAAGATCCGGAGAGTTAAAGATAACTTTGGTCAAAAGCACAATCAAGAATGTGCCGACAAAACCAAGTACCGCTTCTAATCCGGCATTTTTCATTGGTTTTTTATATTGCTCACAGAAAATACATACAAACTGAATGAAACCCCAAAGGACAAAGGTCCAGTTCGCACCATGCCAGATACCGGTAGCCATCCAGACAACAAACAAAACAAACATATTGGAAATCAACGCCGCCGTCTTTTTGCTCACTTTGGCCGTCAGTTTTTTACGAAGCCGAATCGACGGGCCGATAGAGAGCGGATAATATACATAATCCCTAAACCACTCGCCCAACGAAATATGCCATCTTCTCCAATACTCCGAAATTGACTTTGCAAGATATGGATAATTAAAATTCTCTCTGAATTCAAATCCAAACATTTTTCCAAGGCCAATCGCCATATCGGAATAACCCGAAAAATCAAAATAGATCTGAAGCATAAACGAAAGTGCTCCTGCCCAAGCAAACACCACGGACAGCTCCGCCGTCGGCGAGGCGAATGCTTTTTCTGCGACCACTGCCAGTTGGTTCGCCAAAATCGCTTTTTTGGCAAGACCAATTAAAAAGCGCCACATTCCTTGAGAAAACAAGGAAAAACTGTGTGTCCGGTGGTTGATTTGCTCTGCAATCGATCCATAGCGCACAATAGGGCCGGCAATCAGTTGAGGGAAAAACGCAATATATAAGCCTACATTTAATACGCTTTTCTGCGCCTCGTCCTTTCCCCGGTACACATCAATCACATAAGAAAGCGCCTGGAATGTATAGAACGAAATGCCAATCGGAAGCATCAACCCTGCCAAGAAATGATTTCCGAAAAGACCTAAAATCCAACCTAAGTACTTAAATACAAACAAAAATCCCAAATTGTAAATGCAAGCCAAAAGAACAATCCGCTTGCCTTTTTTTGTCCTTTTATGCTTAGCTTCCCACAAACCAAATGCCCAGTTTGCCACAATGGAGAGCATCATCAAAAAGACATAGGCAGGTTCTCCCCAGGCATAGAAAAACAATGAAATCAAAAACAACCAAAAGTTGCGAAAGCGGATATTTTTACACAAGGGGCAATAATATACCACCAACGCAACGGGTAAAAACACAAACAAAAATTCTGTATCAGAAAAGACCATATTAACACTCCTTGTTACTTGCGAATGTTATTTCCTCGGCATTCATCCGCTTAGCCCACGCCATATACTACGACTACAGTATCCGGGTTAGTTTCTTTTATGTACGCATCAAGGCTTCCCTTAAAATGTCTTAAATCGATGACATCCAGGTTCTCCACACTCGCTGCAAAGCTCGGAATCATTGCATCGGCAAACGAATGTTTAATCATCAAAATCCGCTTTCCGTCGCTGACTTTATGATTATGAATCGAAAGGAGTGCGATATCTCCATAGGCATAAAAAGCATAATTATTTCTGGTATAGATATCCGGATTTTCAAAGATACTCCAATCCAATAACGTTTCTTCTACGGTTCCTGTGACTGTTTCATTATACATGGAAATAAATACGGTCAATTCCGTATCATATTTAGGCAGAACAATAGGGAACGGCTCCGGTTTGCAAAATACCTCTGTCACCTTTTTGCCCTGCGATCCAAACCACTCGTTTTTTGCATAACTGATGTCATAATTTTCTTCTCTGAATATGGAAGTATCAATAGAAAATCCCATATGCTCGTTTAGGTAGTCGGCAAGCAAGCGATTCCCCCAAAGCGCCGCCTGCGGAAGCCAGTGGTGATCGGTCTTAAAAAATAACGACTTTCGATCGATGTTTTCCTCTTTGATTGCTTCAGAAGCTGAAAGTACCGAAAAGCCAGCTTCTCGGATGGCGTTTATATATGCTTTTTCAATCGCATCCGAATGATTTTCATAAATGCCGGATTGTGTTTCCGAGGTTTCGTCCATCTTAAACGGAGTCACAAAGAGCATAAATTGTCTGCCTTCCGCCTCCACCTTGGTTCCAATTTCAATCAGTTCTTCTATTTCTCTCTTTTTTTCCTCTTGCAGCACATAAGATAAGCGATCTTCTCCAAGAGACACTACGCTCTCCGCACTATAAGAGGTCGAAAGCGAGGTGGTCATATCCAATCCAGTAAACTTGTCCCAAAATTTTCTTGCCAAAACAAAAGACATACGATAGGGATAATTATTTTTTGTCCCTGATTTGACCAGACGGCGAATATCTTCAAACCAGTTGAAACTTGTTTGGGTGTTTTCCTCTTGCTCTGATTCTTCTGTCGTTTCTTCCGAGAAAGGATAGTCATATCTTCCGTCATACCAGACAAACGTTTCTTCCTCTGCTTCCCCTGAAAACAAATCTATGATGACAGGAAAGCACATGGTGACGCTAACGGTCCCCAAGATCAGACACGCAATCACAGCACAGATTTTTTCTTTCAACATACACACCTCTTTCTCCCCTTGCCCAAGTGAACTCATTTGCAATTGATGTTCGTTTTTCTAACCGTTCTATCTTCTGCATAAATGCAGCGCCAGAAAAATATTATTGCAAACCACAGCTAACTGTTTTAAGCAATATGAGTGTACCGCTCTTGATAATGAAACGTAATATATGGTATTTTATCACAAAACTCCCTTTTTTTCAACAAAAATTCACATGATTCATCGTCGCTACGGAGTTCGATTCCCATGTAAATAAAGAAAAACCGTAAGCTGTGCTTTGCACAACCTAAAAGGGCTCCCGCAAAGGCAACGCCTTTGTGGGAAAGAGGAGGAGCAAGGTAGCAGGCGGAGTCTTTTCCTGAAAAGGAAAAACGGAGCAAAGCGAACTTTGCTCCGACGAGGTGACCCATAGGGGAACAGACGCCTTTGGCGTCTTATCTGCTTGTCCACCCAAATGCTTCGCATTTCGGTACCGGACTGCGCACCTTTTTGCTAAAAAATAGTCCGCCGGACTATTTTTCTTTACGCAAAAACCCTCTCAACGGTCAACGCCAACCAATCACACTCCGTGTTCTTGGGGCGTTTTCGTATGGGCGTTATAAGCCAAATTAAAATTTGGATAACGCTCCAAGGGTTCGATTCCCCTCGATAACAATAAAAAAGCAAGCAACACCTTTTGGTGTTACTTGCTTTTTGGTGACCCATAGGGGAATCGAACCCCTGTTACCGCCGTGAAAGGGCGGTGTCTTAGACCGCTTGACCAATGGGCCATATGTGGTTTACGGTTTTGGTAGCGGCAGGTGGACTTGAACCACCGACCTATCGGGTATGAACCGATTGCTCTAGCCAGCTGAGCCATGCCGCCATGTACCGTAAACCGACGAAGTATATTTTACTATAAAATAAAGCTATTGTCAAGCATTAATTTAATTTTTTTCTATATCTCTTTATCTTTTCCCTGTTTTTCTCTTTTTATATAGTATTTTCTCAAATTTAATGCAAAAAATCAGCCGAGTGCAAGCACTCGGCTGAAATAAATTGGCATTAATTATTTCGCAACGGAAGATACAACGCCGGAACCAACGGTTCTGCCACCTTCACGGATAGCGAAACGCAGACCTTCTTCGATAGCGATCGGAGTGATGAGCCCAACTTCCATGGAAACGTTATCGCCAGGCATGCACATTACAACGCCGCCCGGCAGTTTAACTACGCCGGTAACGTCAGTTGTTCTGAAATAGAACTGCGGTCTGTAGTTATTGAAGAACGGAGTATG
>JAZSOJ010000057.1:0-2017 GCA_045536855.1 Clostridia bacterium
TATTTTTTCAAGATCAAAATCGTCTTTTGTATCTATTAAGTTGTATACGGTTTTTTCGCTCATTTTTATCACCGGCTTTATTGTAACATTTTTCATCATGAAAACAAGCATAATAATTTGACTTCTATCTGCCAAAGATAAAGGAGAAACAAAAGGAAGTGATATAAATGAGCATAAAACATATAGGAAAGCAGACGGTGGAGCTTAAAGATCCTCCGTCGATCATCGGTTCTGCCTGCGTTGTAGGCAAAAAAGAGGGTGAAGGGCCGCTAAAAAACAGCTTTGATCTTATAAATGAAGACAGCTTTTTCGGCGAGGGATCCTGGGAAAAGGCCGAAAGTGCAATGATGAAAAAGGCCTTCAACATGGCCTGTGACAAAGCAAAGGTCACACCCTCACAGCTTCAGTATATTTTTGCGGGTGATCTTCTCAACCAGTGTATACAGACCACGGTAATCTCCGTTGATATATACATTGACCCACGCGCAAGAAGGTACGTAAGGTATGGTCCCCATCCGTTTGGCCAGATCCCAAACCGTGTAGTTCCGCATGGCCGAGATGTCGTATTTCCCTGCAATCAGAACCCAATCCTTATCGGCGGTTTGGCCCACACCTAATAAATTCTTTTTTTGATCCAGTTTGATGCGGTAGGAATTTTTACTGTCGTATTCATCCTGCGGGGCGGTTCCACTGAAGGATGAGTGTCCCCTGCCCCGAATTTGGGTTTCTACCGTTATGTTATCGGCAACGCTTTCCGCTTCGGTAATAGACAGGGTCGCCGTTTTGTAAACTGTTTTTGACGTAATAGGCTCTCCGTCCACGGTATGGATGTGTACGGTGGGAACCGAGGAACTCGGACGTGTTTCGTGGTATATATCCTCGTCTGTTTCTGTTTCGGTGTTTTCAGCAACTTCTGTATCCGGGTCGGACGGAGTCTGTACCGTGGGAGGCGGCAGGTGCGCCGTGCAACCAACACACTGCCAGCACAGAACTAATGCGCATACCACGGCAGCTATGATATATGACATGCTTTTCATGTATGCTCTTCTCTCCCTTCAAATAAGTTCTTTCACCTATATAGACACTTTTTCATGACCAAATGTTACAATAAAATACGAAAAGCTTCGCCTTTTTTTCATTCTGTTACGGTGCTAAAAAAGGAGTGCTTGGCACTCCCTTTTTGGCACCCGCAGCGAGAATCGAACTCACAACTACCCCTTAGGAGGGGGTTATTATATCCATTTAACTATGCAGGCGGATATGAAATATCCCCGTCGGGGTCTCTCCGTCGGGGATATTTATTTGTGCGGCGATTGCCGCTGTGGTGGGCCATCAAGGGCTCGAACCTTGGACCAACCGGTTATGAGTTGGTAGTTTTGATCAATTGAGTTAATGGCCCTCACTCAGTCACGTCGCTTTTGCAACGCGAATAGTATAGCACATTTGCATCATCTTTGTCAAGAGCTTTTCCCAAAATTGTCAAAATTACATTCCACTATCAGCTCCACGATTGTCGTTGAAATCGCCACTGAATTTTGATCCTGGCTTTTCTCACCTTTACAGTCTTTGAGGGCATAGACTTCTTTTCTGAAGGCATCTTTGGCTTACTTTTTTTCGCTTTACTTTCTCTCACCGGAGCGGTAGTCGCGTTCACTGCGGCAGGCTCAACAGAAATGTTCGTGTCCAGGATTTTAGAGAACAGGAACTGGGCCGTTTCCTTGGATTCCTTATCCATTTCGGTCACAGTCTTAATCATAGAGAATGCGCGCCGTAACTTTCCCTCGTTGAACTCGGTCAAGGTCTTGGCCCCGGATGACTCGATGACTTCAAAGACCAGTTCCACTAACATTCTTTTTTCGTCGCCGTTCATACGATTGATCCGTTCACGCAAAACGACTTCGTTACGACGAGCTTTTTCATCCAACCCCGGAGCGCGGAGCAGATGTCCCCCCATGACCTGCCACGTGAAAGGATTATGCTGTAGTACGCCTCTTGCGTTGCTTTGGATAATTTCGTG
>JAZSOJ010000144.1:0-10388 GCA_045536855.1 Clostridia bacterium
GTTACGGGCATTCCGCTCCCGTTTTTGAGCTATGGAGGCTCGTCGGTTTTGACGAACTTTATGGCGATTGGTTTGATACAATCCGTCTGGTCCAGACGGCGTGTAATAAATTTTGGAGATTAAGATTGAATAAAGGAGAACAATTATGTCTAACGTTAAAGTAATTACTGATTCAGCGTCGGATATTTTACTTTCCGAGGCACAGGAATGGGGAATTGAGGTTCTTCCGTTTACTGTTGCAATTGATGGGGTCGAGTACCGTTCCGGGATTGATATTACGCCAAGTGAATTTATTGCAAAGCTCAAGGTGTGTAAGAAAATTCCCACAACGTCACAAGTCACGCCGGATGCGTTTATGCAAGCGTTTAAAAAGTACACGGATGAAGGTCTCCAGATTCTTTATATTTCACTTTCGTCTAAAGCAAGCGGAACATACAACAACGCAATGATTGCAAAACAGACCATTGAAGAAGAAAATCCCAATGCGGTGATTGAAGTTATTGATACCGGTAAATTTGCGTATATTTATGCTCGTGCGGCAATTTTAGCGGCAGAAATGGCAAAAGGAGGCAAAGACATTAAAACCATCCGCCAAGCGGTGATTGATTTCTTGGAGTCGTATGAGGTGTATGTTGCGGCACAGTCGCTGACCTATCTTGAAAAAGGCGGGAGAATCAATAAAGCGTCCTTGGTGATAGGTAACGTATTGGATATCCGCCCGCTGCTTTCGATTCGTAACGGACTCATTGAGTCCATTGGCTCTATTCGAGGCAGTAAGAAAATCGTGAATAAACTGTTTAAGAAAATCGTAGAGGCCGGTCAGCCAAAAGCGGAAAAAGAAATGATTATCGTACATTGTGATATGGAAGAAGAGGCAAAAGAGATGGAGCAACTTCTTCTGAACGAATATCCGGGCGCATCTATTCTTATTCGAGAAGTAGGCCCGACAATTGCGACCCATGTCGGTCCGGTGATTGCGGTGTTCTTCGCAATTAAATAATGGTGCATGAAAACTGTCTTTCCGGAAAGGGAAGACAGTTTTTTTATTTCTAATGAAAGAAACTTCATAAAGGTACTTGCGAAATGACAAAGTATTATGTATAATATACAGTATAAATGTATAAATATAAGCAGGTGATTCCATGAAAACGATTTATCTGACACCAAATGTGAAGAAAGATCAGGAATTGAAATTTACCCAAGAACTCATTCAAGCCGTTGGGTCAAGAGCCCGTCTTTTGATGGATGAGCAGTTTTCCGCTTGCGGTCTTTCGGGCGTTACATATTGCACACAAAGCGAGGCGCTTTCGCAGGCAGACGTTGTGTTTGCTTTGGGCGGAGACGGAACGCTTTTGTCTGCTGCGCATATTGTTTTGGAGACCGGACAGCCGATTTTGGGATTTAACCTCGGGCATCTCGGCTTTTTGGCGGAGGTAGAGAAGAAGGATTTAAGTGACAGTCTGGATAAATTCTTTGCCGGTGAATACATTGTAGAAGAGCGCATGATGCTTCGTGCGCTGGTTCAAAACACAAAGACAAAAACAATGAAGTTTTTAGATGCGCTAAATGATATTGTTGTATCCCGTGCCACCGCCTCTCGTCTTTTGGATGTAGAAATTTATGTAGATGATGAATTTGTTGACGACTATAAAGCAGATGGCATGATTGTTGCAACGCCGACGGGCTCGACCGCATATTCAATGTCGGCGGGTGGTCCTATCGTTGATCCATCCATGGCCTCGATGGTCATTACGCCAATCTGTCCACATAAAATTTATTCAAAAACGATTTTAGTTCCGGCGCAAAAAACTATTACTGCAAAAATGGGTAGTCGTTCCATTTGTGGTGCAATTGTATCGGCGGACGGCCGCTATTCCTTGGAATTTAATGAAAATACTTTGCTTACCATAACAAAGTCACCGTATGTAACAAAATTGCTTCACATTAACGGCAATCGATTTTATAGCGTATTGCGCCAGAAGTTGGCGGGAAAGGATAACTGAAATGAAGAACAGCAGACACACCAAAATTCTGGAACTGATTACGCATTTTGACGTTGAGACGCAGGAGGATTTGGCGAATCTTTTAGCAGAAAGCGGCCATAAGGTCACACAGGCTACGGTTTGCCGGGACATTAAAGAATTGCGTTTGATGAAAGCTGCAAACGAACGAGGCGTTTATAAATATGTGCAGGCGGGTTCTAAAACGGATATCGCTGCAAGCAAACAACAGAAGACGATTTTAACACAGGCAATTCGAAACCTCGATTATGCACAAAACATTGTTATTATCAAAACCTCAGCGGGAATGGCGCAGGCAGCGGGTGCAGTCATTGACTCCATGCCCCTGGATGAAGTAATGGGAAGTATCGCAGGAGATGATACTTTACTTTGTATCGTAAAAACAGAAGAAGCAGCAAAAGAGTTGACGGCGAAAATACGATCGTTGCTGTAAGGGGAGGTGATTTCTGAATGCTGGAATCTATGACCATTGACAACGTTGCCTTGATTGAACATACAGAAATCAACTTTTCGAACGGTTTTACTGTGCTGACCGGCGAAACCGGTGCCGGAAAGTCTATTTTAATTGGCTCGATAAATATGATGCTCGGCGAACGTGTATCAAAAGACTTGATTCGCCATGGCGCACAAAAAGCCAGAGTTCAAGGCGTTTTTTATATCACGGAAGAGAAGACCCTTTCTTACCTTTCCGAGAACGGTTTTGAAACGGAAGATGGCAGACTGATCGTTTGCCGTGAGGTATCTGTCGACGGAAAAAGCACGTGCCGTATTGGGGGCAGTTTAATTCCGGCCGCAAAATTGCGTGAACTGGGACGATATCTCATGAATGTGCATGGACAGCACGACAATCAGGCGCTTTTGGATACGACCACCCACTTGGGTTTTTTAGACCGCTTTGCGGATGCGGAACTTTACGATGTTTTTCCGAAATATCAGGAAAAGTATAAACAATATTTAGCGCTCAAGAAAGAATTGTCAGCGCTTTCTATGGATGAGTCCGAGAAATTGCGCAGACTCGATATCTTAAATTATGAAATTGAGGAGTTGGAGAGTGCAGACCTAAAAATAGGTGAAGAGGCGGAGCTGAAACAGAAGAGTAAAGTTTTAGCCAACGCACAGAAACTGCTATCATCCTCATCTCAAGCGCTTGATCTTTTGTATGGGAATGCGGAGGGAGTCTGTGCCTACAATTACCTGGCCTCTGCACAACAACTGCTTTCTGATGTGGCGAGGATGGACGAAACGGCTACGTCATTTACGGAGAATGCGGAACAGGTTTTGATTGCTGTTTCGGATATCGCTCGTGAACTGCAAAATTATTTGGATGGCTTTGAAACGGATGATGGCCATATGGAACTTATTCAGGAACGCTTGGATGAGATCTATCGTTTAAAACGCAAATATGGCGGAGAAGAAAAAGACCTTTTGGCGTATCTGGAAAACAGCCAAAAAGAGCGTGATATGATTGAAATGTCTGATGAGCGGCGCCTGACAGTAGAAAGAGAATTAAAGCAGGTGTTGTTCGAAACAGAACAATTGGCAAAAGAGTTAACTTTGGTGCGTCGTAAGGCCTCGGAAAAGCTTGCGCATTCCATTGGCGAGAACCTTTCATTCCTCAATATGCCCGGCGCAGAGTTTTATGCAGAAATTGGGGAACAGGAGCTTTCGTCTGACGGCGCAGATAAAGTAGAATTTATGCTTTCTGCTAATCGTGGTGAACCCCCGAAACCGCTCGCAAAAATTGTTTCCGGAGGCGAACTTTCTCGTATTATGCTTGCGATTCAATCAGTTTTATCAAAAAGCGATGTGGCGCAGACGCTGATTTTTGATGAAATTGATACAGGGGTCAGCGGCCGTGCGGCACAGCGAATCGGCGAGAAACTACAGGAATTGTCAAAGGATAAGCAGGTGCTTTGCGTGACACACTTGGCGCAGATTGCAGCGAAAGCATCGCAACATTTTTTGATTGATAAAATAGAAGTAAGCCATAAGACTGCTACAAATGTATATGCCTTGGATGAACGGGGAAAAATCGAGGAACTTTCCCGTATCATCGGTGGGGAAACAGTGACAGAAACAACGAAAAAACAGGCGGAGGAAATGCTCCATGGTAAATGAAATTGAAGCGCTTGCACTGGCGAACGGCGCATGGGAAGTGGGTTTTTCCCAAATAAAGCCTACCAAGGAGTATCCGACACTTACATATGCCGTCAGCATCGTAGTGAAGCTTTCAGACAGTGTGATTGACGCCATCACAGATGCGCCAACCTACACATACTTTCATCATTACCGTAGTGTTAATGCGCTGATTGACCAAATTACGCTGAAAATAGGTATGTTTTTAGAAAAGCAGGGAGCACGATATGTTTGCGTGCCGGCATCTCAAAGTCACGGCAGAGCGTATCACGGCCTGTTTTCACATAAAACGGCGGCGACTGCAGCGGGGCTTGGAAGTGTTGGAAGAAACGCTTTGTTTTTATCGGAGCGCTATGGCGCAAGAGTAAGGCTCGGTACGGTGTTAACAGATATGGATTTGTCTGCCGGATTTCGGCCGATGATTTCTCGCTCGTTGTGTTCAGATTGTATGGCATGTGTAAAGGCGTGCCCTGCATTTGCACTTTCAGGAGAGGCGTTTGATATTATGAAACCTGATAAAAAGCTGTTGGATGCGAAATCTTGCAGCGATTACATGAAAGAAAAATTTCAGCTCATCGGCAGAGGCTCAGTATGTGGAATTTGTATCCGAAGCTGTCCGTATACGGGCGAGCAAAAGAAGTGAATGGTGTCATTTTGCGAAAAATGATTGCATATGATAAAAAGAAATATATCATTATCATACCAAACGATGGATGATGAAACTGGAGGGATTTGCGTGTTTAATTTTGGACAAGATATCGGCATTGATTTGGGTACGGCAACGGTTCTTGTATATGTGAAGGGAAAGGGCGTTGTCTTAAAAGAACCTTCGGTTGTGGCAATTGATACACATACCGGAAAAGTGTTGAAAGTGGGCGTTGAAGCACAGAATATGATTGGCAGAACCCCTGGGAATATTGTTGCAATCAGACCTTTGCGCGATGGCGTAATTTCTGATTATGACACAACGGAAAAAATGATCCGTTACTTCTTGCGCAAGGTGTGTAAAAACAGCCTCTGCAAGCCACGTGTCATGGTTTGTGTTCCAAGTCAGGTTACAGAGGTTGAAGAGCGTGCAGTTATCGATGCCGCAACACAGGCGGGCGCACGTAAAACCTGTATTATTGAAGAACCTATTGCAGCAGCAATCGGTGCCGGCCTTGATATTTCTAAGCCGTATGGCAATATGATTGTAGATATTGGTGGAGGAACGGCAGATATTGCTGTAATTTCGTTGGGTGAAATCGTGGTAAGCAATTCAATCAAAGTTGCCGGAGATAAATTTGACGAAGCAGTAACAAAATATATCCGCAAAAAGTACAATGTTATGATTGGCGACCGTACGGCGGAAGAGCTGAAAATGGAAATCGGTTGTGTGTATCCTCGTCCGGAATCTCTGACAATGGAGATTAAAGGAAGATGTTTACTCACCGGTCTTCCCAAGGTGATTACTGTAAGTTCGGAGGAAATGTTAGAGGCACTGGAAGAGTGTGCAACGCAAATTGTGGATGCTGTTCACTATGTGCTTGAAAAAACACCGCCGGAACTTGTTGGCGATATCAGTACAAGCGGTATTTTGTTGACCGGTGGTGGTAGTTTAATTTACGGTCTTGACAAGCTGATTTCCCGTGAAACGGGTCTTGATGTTTTTGTTGCGGAGAATGCCGTTTACTGTGTTGCCAAGGGCACCGGTATGTCGCTTGACTATTTTATGCAGTACAACCAGAAACGCTATCATAAGTAATATACAGGAGGACAAAATGTTAGATAATGTAGAAATTCAGAAAATTATTCCGCACAGATATCCGTTTTTGTTAGTAGATAAAATTCTGGAAATGGAAGCAGGAAAACGTGCGGTCGGGATTAAAAATGTAACAGCAAATGAGCCGTTCTTCCAAGGGCATTTTCCGGGAATGCCGATTATGCCGGGGGTGTTGATTGTCGAATCGCTTGCGCAGGTAGGCGCTTGTGTCATTTTGTCCGAACCGGAATTCCGTGGGAAAGTTGGCGTATTTACAGGAATGAACAATTTTAAATTCCGCAAGCAGGTAGTGCCGGGAGACACCCTTCGCTTAGAGGCTGAACTGACTGCGTTTAAGCGAAATATGGGAAAGGCAAATGTGGTTGCAAGTGTGGATGGAAAAGTGGCAGCCAGCGGCGAAATTTCATTTGCGATTGTGGACAAACCGGAATAAAGGTAAAAATAAACATATAAAGCAAAGAAAGACTGACGTGATCACGTCAGTCTTTCTTTGTTAATACAAATCATTTTTAATTAAATCATCATAGGTTTCACGTTTGATAATGATGCGTTCCTTCCCGTCCTTAATCATTAAAACGGCCGGGTTTGGTAAGCGGTTGTAATGGCTCGCCATGGAATATTGATAAGCGCCACCGGCAAAAACTGCCATGATATCGCCTGCTTCCGCTTTTTGAAGTGGAACGTTTTCGCCGAGCAAGTCACCGGATTCACAACAGCGACCTGCGACAGTGACAATTTCTGTTTTTTGATCGCCGGCTTTGTTTGCAATTTGAAAATCGTACTCTGCCTGATAAAGAATATAGCGGGGATTATCAGCCATTCCGCCATCGACGGAAACATAAGTCCGTATTCCCGGGATAGTCTTAACATTGCCGACCGTATAAAGGGTCATGCCTGCAGAAGCGACAATGGAACGTCCCGGCTCTAACAAAATTTTGGGAAGTGCGATGCCCAGATTTTTGCATTTTTCTTTCACAACTTTGCTGACTGCTTTCATATACCTATCATAAGCGATGGGGGCATCCGATGCAACGTACGGAATACCAAATCCTCCGCCCAAATTTAATTCGGAAAGTACGATGCCGAGTTTTTCCTTGATTTCGCCTATGAAATCAAGCATTACATCGGCAGCTTTAATAAATGGTTCCAAATCAAAAATCTGTGAACCGATATGGCAATGAACACCTACAACACGAATGTTTTTCATCTGTGTAGCGGCTTTGATAATTTCAAATGCTTCTCCGGTTTCTAATGCGACGCCAAACTTAGAATCGATTTGACCGGTCATAATGAAATCGTGTGTGTGTGCATCAATGCCCGGCTTGATTCGGAACAGAATCTCTGCTGTTTTTTGCGTGCGTTCGCAAAGCGATTGAAGCAAGGAAAGCTCAGTTATGTTGTCAACAACAATGCGGCCGACACCGGCATTTAATGCCATGATAAGCTCTTCTTCTGTCTTGTTGTTTCCGTGAAAATAAATCTTGTCTGCAGAGAAACCGGCAGAAAGAGCAGTGTAGAGCTCGCCGCCGGAGACAACATCTACGCCTAAGCCTTCTTCCGATACAATGCGATAAATTGCAAGAGAAGAAAAAGCCTTGCTTGCATAAAGCACTAAGCCATTGCCGTCATAATATTTTTCGACCGATGAGCGGTAAAGACGACAATTTTCACGGATGAGGTCCTCATCCATAATACAAAGCGGTGTTTGATACTGTTTGGCCAGCGTAACGACATCAAGACCTGCAAAAGTCAGATGGTTTTCGCTGTTTATGGCAGCACTTTTTGACACAAACATGCAGTTTCCTCCCGAGAATTCATAATTAACAATTATTTTAACAAAAAACGGCTTCGTTGTCAATTTTTATTTGACTTTTTTCATTTTTATGTTAAAATATTATAGTTGATTTATTTTGGATAATTGATGGAGGGTTCGAATGGGAGCGAATATTCGTAATGTCGCTATTATTGCACACGTTGACCACGGTAAGACAACCTTGGTTGATGTTCTGTTAAAAAACAGCGGCATTTACCGTGAAAATGAGCAGGTAGAAGAGCGTGTAATGGACTCAAATGATTTAGAGCGTGAACGTGGAATCACGATCTTATCGAAAAACACCTCTGTGCAGTATAAAGATGTGAAAATCAATATCGTGGATACACCGGGACATGCGGATTTTGGCGGAGAGGTAGAACGTGTACTCGGAATGGTTGAGGGTGTTTTGTTGGTGGTGGATGCATTTGAAGGTGCGATGCCACAGACAAGATTTGTGCTGAAAAAGGCTTTGGAACTGAACTTAAAACCCATTGTCGTTGTAAATAAAGTTGACCGCCCGCAAGCACGGCCCTTTGAAGTGATTGATGAGGTGTTAGACCTCTTTATTGAGCTGGGAGCAAGTGATGAGCAGGCAGATTTTCCGATTATCTATGCCTCGGCAAAACAGGGCACGAGTGGTTATGAACCGGAGGAACAGGAAAATAGTATGACCCCTTTGTTTGATACTATTATAAACTATGTTCCTGCACCGAATGATGACGTAAATGGTGGTCTCCAGATGCTTGTGTCAAACATTGACTATGATGAGTACATTGGTAGAATTGCGGTTGGTAAAGTGGGCCGGGGAACGATTTCCTACGGTCAGAACGTAACCTTGTGCCGAGCGGATGGAAGTACAGCTAATGTGAAAGTTGGAAGACTTTACACTTTTGATGGTTTAAAACGTGTGGAGACAAAGGAAGTGGGATGCGGAGATATCTGCAGCATTTCCGGTCTTGGAGAAGTTAATATCGGTGAAACGATTTGTGATCCCGATTGTATCGATCCGTTGCCGGTTATTGAGATTGATGAACCAACAATTTCAATGAACTTTTTAGTAAACAACAGTCCGTTTGCCGGACAGGAAGGCGAGTTTGTCACAAGCCGCCACTTGCGTGAACGTCTGTTCCGTGAGCTTGAAACTAATGTCAGCTTGAAAGTAGAAGAGACAGACAGTGCGGATTGCTTTAAGGTTTCAGGACGTGGAGAACTTCATCTTTCTATCTTGATTGAAACCATGCGAAGACAGGGTTATGAATTTCAGGTGTCTCGTCCGCAGGTAATTTTTAAAGAAAAAGACGGAAAAATATTAGAGCCGATTGAAGAGCTGGTCATAGATGTGCCGGATGAATTTTCCGGTAATGTTATCGAAAAGCTGGGGGCCAGAAAAGCCGAAATGACCAATATGCATCCGACAGATGGCGGGTATATGCGTCTTGAATTTAAGATTCCGTCCCGAGGATTAATTGGTTATCGAAGTGAATTTCTGACAGATACCAAAGGAAACGGTGTCATGAACTCTATTTTAGATGGGTTTAGTGAATACCGTGGTGAAATCGAATTGCGTGAACGTGGTTCCATGATTGCATGGGAAACGGGTGATACCGTAACTTATGGGCTTGCCAATGCGGAAACACGTGGACGTTTGTTTGTAGGCCCCGGCGTTCACGTTTATGAGGGAATGATTGTTGGCGAGAATGCAAAGAGCGAGGATTTAACGGTTAATGTTTGTAAGAAAAAACATGTAACCAATATGCGTGCCGCAGGAAGTGATGACACAATTAAATTGACACCGCCGCTCGTGATGAGCTTAGAACAATGTCTGGAATTTATTTCTGACGATGAATTGGTTGAGGTTACGCCTGAATCCATTCGTCTGCGTAAAAAAATTCTGGCGAAAAGTGACCGTGATAAAATGGCGGGCAGATTAAAAAGACAGTAAAAAAACGCCGTACCGCAGATGATTCATGAAAAGCGGTGCGGTTTTTTTGCGCTTTTGTGGATATATTGTGATTTTTTTGTTTAATTTTGTTATATATAGGGTATATATGATTAGAAACCGACAGCAAGAGGTGGTATTTGTGTTAATCAGAGAAAAAACGGAACAATTTGAGGAGCTGATACTTTCTCCTTATGCACAAAAATCAAAAAACACCAAGGGACGAGAAGTTCCAGTAGAGACCTGTTCCGTCCGAACAGAGTACCAGCGTGACAGAGACCGAATTATTCACGCAAAGTCTTTCCGTCGCCTAAAACATAAAACTCAGGTTTTTTTGTCGCCGGAAGGGGACCATTATCGTACTCGTCTCACACATACGCTGGAGGTTGCTCAGATTGCACGAACCATTGCCGGTGCGCTTCGGTTGAATAATGACCTTACGGAAGCGATTGCACTGGGCCACGATTTAGGCCACACCCCGTTTGGTCATTCAGGTGAGGCAATTTTAGATGAGATTTCTTCCTTTGGATTTAAACATTATGAGCAGAGTCTTCGTGTTGTCGAATTACTGGAAGGAAGCGGCGGACTCAATCTGACCTATGAGGTCCGTGACGGCATTGTCAATCATGCGGGTGAACACGAGGCGGAAACGTTAGAAGGTCAAATTATTAAACTGGCTGATCGAATCGCTTATATTAACCACGATATTGACGATGC